>JANMJC010000352.1:0-2184 GCA_031371185.1 Paracoccaceae bacterium
GTCGTGACGTGGACGGTTCCGGTCGCGGGCACGATGCAGGTCTCGTAGCCGGAAACCTCCAGCTCAAAGGTCTCGCCCGGGGCCAGTTTCACGATGTTGAAGTAGCACAGCGGAACCAGCGGGTCGCCGGGGCCCACGATGGGGTGATTGCGGTTGTCATAGGGGGCTATGTGCATGGTGTTTCTCGATTCTGTGCCAGAAAGCTGTCAAGTTCAGCGGCCGTGGGCGATGCCGGGGCACAGCCAAAACCCGCAACGATCATCGCCGCGGTGGCCGACCCACGGCGCAGGGCGGTGTCCAGGGTGTGGTTTGCCGCCAGTCCGGCCAGAAACCCGGCCATGAACCCATCGCCCGCCCCCATCGGCTTTAGCGCATCCACCGCGTAGATGCCGGTCTGAACCGTGTAATCCGGCGTGAAGGTCACCGACCCCCGGGCCCCACGCTTGTAAATGCTGACCAGGGCGCGGCCAGCGGTCAGGGTGCGGGCAAAGTCCAGCCCCCCGGCGGCGGCGCCCGCCAGTAGGCCAAACTCGTCGTCATTGCCCACGACGATATCGCAGGCGCGGGCGAAGTCAGTGCAGATCTCGCGGGCTTCCTGCGGCGAAGCCCAGGAATACGCGCGATGGTCGATGTCAAGAACCACCAGCGCCCCTGCATCTTGCGCGGCCCGCAAGGCGGCCCAGGCGGCGCTGCGCGAAGGGTCGCGCGCAAGGGCGGTGCCCGTGACCACAAGGGCGCCAACCTGTCCAAAGTCGACAGGGGCGACGTCCGCCTCGCACAGGTCGAAATCGGCGGCCCCGTTGCGATACAGCACAACCTGACAGCCCTGCGACACGGTTTCGGTTACCGCCAGCGAGGTGCGGCCTTCTGCGGCACACTGCGCGATCAGGCGGCAGTCCACGCCGTAGCGGGCCAACTCTGCCCGGCAATACCCCGCCACCGCATCCGCCGACACACGGGTCAGCAGCGCGGCGGTTGCCCCCTGTCGCGCCAGAGCCACCGCGATGTTTCCGGCAGACCCCCCGATCGCGCTGCGAAACAACTGCGCGTCCTGCACCCGCGTGCCGATCGGATCGGCGTACAGGTCCATCCCAACCCGGCCCAGAACCACGAAGCTGGACCGCCGAAGGCTTTGCCACAATCTTTGCACGATCAGCCCTCCATTCCCCATTGACCCGGGATGGGGCGCAGGTTACCTATTTTGCAACCGGTTGCAAACTCTTTTCGGATCGGACCAGAATGCGCCAGATCGGCATTGGAATTGTGGGGGGCGGATATATGGGCAAGGCCCATGCCGTGGCCATGCTTGCGGTTGGGGCGGTGTTCGACACTGCCCTTCGGCCCCGGCTGGAAATGGTCTGCGCGACCTCCCCGCACAGCGCGGAAGGCTACCGCGCGGCTTACGGCTTTGCCCGGTCGACCACCGACTGGCGGGTGCTGGTTGCCGACCCTCGGGTCGAGGCCGTGGTGATTGCCGCCCCGCAAGAATTGCACCGCGAAATTGCCTTGGCGGCCTTTGCTGCGGGAAAGCCGGTGCTGTGCGAAAAGCCCCTGGGCGCAAGTCTGGCCGATGCAACAGAGATGACCCTTGCGGCCGAGGCAAGTGGCCAGCCCAACATGGTGGGGTTCAACTATATCCGTACGCCGGCCTCGCAGTTCGCGCGGACCCTGGTGGCGCAGGGGGCGATTGGCCGGATCGTGTGGTTCCGCGGCGAGCATACCGAAGATTTCGACGCCGACGCCACCCGCCCCGCCAAGTGGCGCAATTTCGGTCAGGCCAACGGCACGATGGGCGATCTGTCGCCGCATATGATCAACGCCGCCCTTGCCCTGATCGGGCCGATCCGGTCTTTGGTGGCCGATGTCGAAACCGTCCACGCCACCCGGCCCGGCACGGATGGTCCCGTGACGGTGACCAATGACGATCAGGCGCAGTTCCTGTGCCGCTTTGACAACGGCGCGATGGGGCATTTGATGTTCAGCCGCGTGGCCCATGGCCGCAAGATGGGCTATGCCTATGAAATCACGGGAACAACGGGTGCGATCCGCTTTGATCAGGAAGACCTGAACGCGCTGTGGCTGTACAAGGCCGAGGGGCCAGAAGCCACACGAGGCTTTGTCAAGATTCTGACGGGCCCCCTGCATCCCGACTATCTGCCCTTCTGTCAGGGCCCGGGTCATGGC
>JANMJC010000482.1:0-4959 GCA_031371185.1 Paracoccaceae bacterium
GGGCAGCAACACCAGCGTTTCGTAGGCCAGAAAGAACTGGATGAACAAGGGCGAGCCGCGAAACACGAAGACGAACCATTCGGCGGGCTTGCGCAGCCACGGATTATGCGCCGATTTCGCCAGCGCCAGCGCATTGGCCAGAAAGAACCCGGCAAGCAGGGCCAGGGCGCCGAAATACAGGTTCCAGATCATCCCCGACCCGATCAGCGTGAACTGCTGGCACAGGGTGAAATCGGTCTTGGGCAGCAGGTTTTCCCCGATCCCGATCGAGCGCAGGCCGTAAGCCTGAATGGTTTCCAGACAGGTCATGCTCATGCGCCCGCCCTCCGCATCGCTTCGCCCGCGGCGGTGGCCTGACCCTTGGACAGGCGTGCAGACAGGCGGCCCAGCACGCCCTCGGACAACTTGGTCATCGTGAGGTAGAAGATCAGCAGGCCGATGAAATAGATCAGTCGCCAGTCACCATGGGGGTATTCGTAGGACTGGGTCTTTGATCCGCCCAACTCGCGGGCGTAGTAGACGATGTCCTCGACCCCCAGAAGGAACAGCAAGGGCGTCGCCTTGATCAGGATCATCCACAGGTTCGACAGGCCGGGCAGGGCATAGACCCACATCTGCGGCACAAGAATCCGGCGAAACACCTGCCCGTGGCCCATCCCGTAAGCCTCGGCGGTTTCAAGCTGCGCCTTGGGCACCGCCTGCATCGCGCCGAACATCACGTTGGCGGTGAAGGCCCCGAACACGATGGCAAAGGTCACCACCGCCAGTGCAAAGCCGTAGGCGTTGTGCCAGAAGGCCGAGGATGACCCCAAGGGCACCTTGGCTTCCTGACAGACGCGAAACTCCAGCCCCTGCCAGGGCCAGGGAGAGCCCGCCGGACAGACCGCCAGGAACTTCAGGTATTCGATGCCCTGATCCAGCGCGATCACGAAAAACAGGAAAAAGATGATGTCAGGGATGCCGCGCACCATGGCGATATAGGTCTTGCCAAGAATTCTCAGCGCCAGAATTTGCGACCGTGCCGCCGTCGCGCCCGCAAACCCAAGCGCCAGCGCGGCGGGGGCGGTGATCACGAGCAACAGGATGACGGTCGCGAAAGACCAATAGAAATCAAGGTGCTTGCCGGATGTCAGATAGCAGAAGGCCCAGGTCAGGCCCTCGATCGACTTTGGGTCGGCGCAGGCAGCGAACATCGGACACCCTTTGCGAAAAGCGCCCGCCCCAGATCAGCGCCGGGGCGGGCGGGCGTGATTACCAGGTCTTGGCTTCGGGTCCGAAGTATTCGGCGATCAACGCGTTCAGCGTGCCGTCTTCCTTCATCGAGGTGATGGCCGCGTCGAACTTGCCCCGCAGATCGTCGTCGCT
Organism: Paracoccaceae bacterium; assembly: GCA_031371185.1. Lineage (GTDB taxonomy): Bacteria > Pseudomonadota > Alphaproteobacteria > Rhodobacterales > Rhodobacteraceae > CAIYZT01. The sequence continues at coordinate 1,366 of JANMJC010000482.1, forward strand.
GTCGCGGAAGGCCATGCCCACGCCGCCACCGATCGACTCTTCCTTCTCCAGCATCACCAGCGTGCCGCCCGATTCCGCCGCGATCGGCTTCAGAAAGTCCTTGTCCGCCAGCACCGCAATCGCCTCGCCATTTTTCACCGCTGCAACGGTTTCCTCGGGCGTGGCATATTCCACGACGCTCATGCCGTTTTCGGCCACGAAAGCCGCCTGAATGGTCGAGGTCTGGGCGGCCACGGCGCCGCTTTTCAGATCGACGTCCATCGACAGCGCCAGATAGGCCGACGAGGCGGGGGGAATGTAGGCCTGGGTAAAGTCGACGATCTCTTCGCGCTCGTCGGTGATCGACATGCCCGCGATGATCACATCATAGTTGCCCGATTGCAGGTTCGGAATGATGCTGTCCCACTCGTTGGTGGTCCATTCGCAGGTCAGGCTGGCGCGCTTGCACAACTCGTCGCCGAACTTGCGTTCGAACCCGTCAACCTCGCCCGCGTCGTTGATGAAGTTGTAGGGCGGATAGGCGCCCTCGGTGCCCAGACGCACAACGTCCTGAGCGGCGGCAAAGCCGGCGCCGACGGCAATCAAGGCGGTGGCAAGAAGCAGTTTTTTCATTGGGATTCCCTGTTTTGAGTGGTGGTGAAAGTCTTAGGCCGTTGCGGACAGAAAGCCGCGCAACCGGTCGGTCTTCGGGGCGCCGAACACATCGGCAGGCGCGCCTTGTTCTTCGATCTTGCCCTGATGCAGGAAAATGACATGGTCCGAGACATCGCCCGCCAGTTTCATGTCATGGGTGACCAGCAGCATCGTGCGGCCCTCGTCGGCCAGGGCCTTGATCACGCGCACGACTTCCTGTTCCAACTCGGGGTCCAAGGCACTGGTCGGTTCGTCGAACAGCAGGGCGCGCGGTTCCATGCACAGGGCGCGCGCGATGGCCGCGCGTTGCTGCTGGCCGCCCGACAGCATCGCCGGCCAGGCGTCGGCCTTCTCACCGATCCCGACCTTTTCCAGATACATACGCGCCTTGGCCTCAACCTCGACAGGGTCGCGTTTCAGCACGGTCACCGGGGCTTCCATGACGTTTTGCAAAATCGTCATGTGCGACCACAGGTTGAATTGCTGAAACACCATCGACAGGTTGGTGCGCATCCGCGTGACCTGGGCGCGGTCCGACGGATGGCGGTTCAGGCCCGCGCCGCGCCAGCGCACGGCTTCGCCTTCGAAGCGGATCTCGCCCTGTTGGCTGTCTTCGAGCAGATTGCAGCAGCGCAGAAGGGTCGATTTTCCCGACCCCGAAGAGCCGATCAGGGACACGACATGACCGCGCGGGGCGATCAGATCGACCCCCTTGAGCACCTCAAGAGCGCCATAGCTTTTGTGCAGATCGTGAATTTCGATAACCGGGGTCTCTTTGTCCGTCACTCTGCGCCCCTTCCCGGTTCCGACTTTTGCCAAATAGCACGCAGAACGGCTGGCTTTGCAACGGGGTTTCCGGTGCATTCCGACATAGCTTTGCGCAGTTTGATCACCCGTCTTGCCCGATCTGGTCAGGCGATGGCGGTGTCGGCACCGCCAGATAGGCAGCCGGAGCGAATTCCGTCACCCCGCGCAGCGACAGGGTTTCACGGTCGTCTTCCGTCAAGGCGGCGATGGCGGCCCGCAAGGCGGCAAGGGTGGCTTTGGCATCCGCCCCCCTGGCGGCGATGTAGGGCAGGGCAGGGGTGGGCGCGGTGCGGCCGATCTCGCGCAGGCCGGACATGAAGGGATCGTAGCGCTGGCAAAGGGCATGGGTCAGCGCGTCCATCGCGGCGATATCCGCGTCACCCTGGGTCACGGCCTGGGCCGACAGGCGATGCCCGCCCGATTGCAAATGGGGTGCGAACAGAAAGCCCAGGCCCTGGGCATGGGTCTGGGGGGCGGCCCAGCCTGACTGGCTAAGCGGGTCATTATAGGCAAAGCGGGCCCGGGCAAAGTCGGCGACGGTCTGTCGGGCATCATCGCGGCGTACCACGAAGACCGAGTTGTAATGCCCCGGCGGACAGTCCGGCAGGCCAAGATCGGGCGCGCCGATCAGGGTGACCGACGCGTGCAGCCTTGCGCGGTAGGGATAGCCGCAGGTCTGTGACAAGACCAGATCGGGCGCTTCCCATGCCGGCCAGAAGGCGCCGTCGCCCCGCGTCAACGCCTGTGGGGCCGCCACCCCCCGCGCGCGCAAACCGTCGCGGATCAAGTCCCAGAGCCGGTCGTGCGCGGCCTGTGTTTCCGTCCGGTCATACATGCCAAGCGATGCGATCATGCCTGCGCTGCCGCCCTGTGCCGGGCCTGCGCGCTTTCGACATCGCTAAGTCCCAGAAGGTTGGCGACGATCCGCAGCACCTGATCTTCGTTCGCGTCGCGCTGGCCGTCCGACAGCGCAACCGACCACAGCGCCTCGATCAGGCCGATCCGTTCGCCCAAGGGCACCACCTCTTTCAGCGCCCGGGTAAAGCGCACCGTATCGGGGGCCTCGGATTCCAGCGTTTCGGCCTCGGCGCGCAGACGGGCCGCCTGAAAGGCATCCAGCCCGAAGCGGGTCTGCAAGACGCGGTCGATGCGCTCGACCTCTTCGGCGGCGTATAGATTGTCGCTTTTGGCCACCCGCACCAGAAGAGCCGCCAGGGCCCGGCGGGCATCGGTGTCGGGCAGGGCATCGGGGGCGGGGGCAAGCAGCCGTTGAAGCAGGTTTTGGAACATGATCGCGACAATACGCAGGCTTTCGCTCCACGCCAAGCCCTTGCTTTTGCCTGTCGGGCGGCAGGCCGGTCTCTTGGGGGCCCGCGCCGCCAAAGTGCCCTTTCAGAAGTGCGGGCGGCCAAGCGGCAAAGGTTGCCTCGCGCCAAAAGTCCCGGGCTTGGCGCGCCCCAGCCCGGCCCCGGTGCCTATCCCCCGATCGCGCGCGCCACCTCGGCGGCAGCTTCCGGCAGCCCAAAGGGCGGGTTGACCACGAACAGGCCAGAGCCGACCATGCGGTGCCCGTCGCGCGCCGGGGGGAACCTGATTTCCTGGCAGAAACCTTCGGGAAAGGCGCCGCGCAGGGAGCGGACCATGTCCACCTGCGGCCCGGCGGTCAGGATCGGGTACCACAGCACCAGCACGCCCACGTTCCATTTGCGGGCCACGTTCTGCAGGAAGGCGGGGATCGCCGCGTAATCCGCCTTCACCTCATACGAGGGGTCCACCAGCATCAGCCCGCGACGCGGTGTCGGCGGGGTGATCGACAGGGCAAACTCGAAGCCGTCCCTCTGTTCCAGATGCGGCTCCCACAGGGCAAGGTTTTCCTTCAGCGCCCGAAATTCCTGCGGATGCAGGTCCGCCAGGTGCAGCCGGTCCTGTTCGCGCAAGGACAGGCCGGCGATCAGCGGCGAGCCGGGATAGGCCGCCTCGCCCCAATGGGCGCGCACTTCGGCCAGACGCTGGCGATAGGGGTGGTCGGGCGCGAAACGCGCCTCGACCCGGTCGATCCCGGCCGCGGCCACGCCCGTCTTGTACCCCGCGTCCGACCCCCCATCGGAAAGGCCCCCCCCCCCCGGGGGTTCGGTGGAGCTGAGCGCCGCGGCA
>JANMJC010000400.1:0-2416 GCA_031371185.1 Paracoccaceae bacterium
AGTCGTGCTGACCGAAAAGGGACAGGCAGAACTGGCCGCCCATCCCCAAGACAGGGCGGCCTTGGGGATTTAATCTTTGGCGAACAGCCAGTTGCCCAGAACCATCGCCACAAGCGCTCCGGCGATTTGGGCCCCGATGAAGGCCGGGGCGTCGATCGGGCGGATACCGGAACAGGTATCGGTCAGGGCGCGGGCAAGGGTCACGGCGGGATTGGCAAAGCTGGTCGAGGCGGTGAACCAATAGGCTGCCGCGATATAGGCCGCGACGGTTGCGGCCAGATTGCCACCCGCGCGCAGGGTGCCAAGGATGGTCAGGATCAGGCCGAAGCTGGCAACCCCTTCGGCCAGCCACTGGCCGCCCCCGGTTCGGATCGTGGTCGCGGTCTGCAGCAGGGGCAGATCAAACATGGCATGGGCCAGCAGGGTGCCGCAGACGCCGCCAAGGATCTGGGCGGCGAAATGGGGCAGCACCAGTGCTGCGGGCATCGCGCGGCGCAGGGCCATGACCATGGTGACAACGGGGTTGAACTGCGCACCGGACAGGGGGGCGAAAACCGTGATCAGCACCAGAAGGGCCGCGGCCGTGGTGATGGTGTTGGCCAGAAGTGCCAGGGCCGGGTCCGGGGTCAGGCGGTCGGCCATGATGCCCGATCCCACGACGGCCACCGCCAGAAGGCCGGTGCCAAGCGCCTCTGCGAGGACAGCGCGGGCCGCGGTCATTCGGCGGCATCTCCGATGGATTTCAGGCGCGCGCGCAGGCTGATCGCATCCAGAGATGCCATCGGCAAGGCCAGAAAGGCGCTGATCCGACGTTCCAGCGCCGACCAAGTCTGGGCAAAGGCCACGGCCTTTTCAGCGTCGGTTCCGGTCACGGCCGCCGGGTCTGGCAGCCCCCAATGGGCCGACATCGGCGCGCCGGGCCAAAAGGGGCATTCCTCGGCGGCGGCGCTGTCGCAAACTGTGAAGACGAAATCCATCCGGGGCGCGCCGGGCAGGGCGAATTCGTCCCATGATTTGGAGCGGGCAAAGCCGGTGTCGATCCCCTTGTTCCGCAAAAGGGCCAAAGCGAAGGGGTTGGGTTGGCCCGTCGGGCGCGACCCTGCCGACCAGGCGTGAACCCGGCCCCTGCCCAACAGGTTGAAGGCCGCTTCGCCCAAAATCGAGCGGGCAGAATTGCCGGTGCACAGGATCAGGATGTTGAAGGGTTCGGGCATCGGATATCTTTCGATTTGCCAGCCGGATGCCATGATCGTGTAAAGGTTTTGTGACGGGCCCGCCATTGCCCGGGTCTTGCCGCCCCGGGGCCTGCGGGCGGTCAGACCGACAGGGCGGTTGTTTTCACCACGGTGCGCAGGGCAAAGGACGATTGCATCTGACGCACGCCGGGCAGGCGCGACAAGTGCTGGCGGTGGATGCGGGCGAAATCCTCGGTATCCTCGGCCATGATCTTCAGCAGATAATCGGCGGTCCCCGCCATCAGGTGGCATTCCAGAATGTCCGGGATGCGGGCGACCTCGCGCTCGAAAGCGTCCAGCAGGTCATCGGCCTGACCTTGCAGGGTTATTTCGACAAAGACCGTGGTGGGCTTGCCCAGACGGCGTGCGTCCAGCAGGGCGACATAGGCGGCGATGAAGCCGTCCTTTTCCAACCGCTCCACCCGGCGGTGGCAGGCCGAGGGTGACAGGTTTACCCGTTCGGACAGGTCAGCATTGGTGATGCGGCCATCCTTTTGCAGAACGGCCAGGATGCGGCGGTCGGTTGCGTCGAGTTCGGAAAGCATGAGGAGATCTTCGACAAAATTGCGATATCATCGAAGAATCTACCACAAAGCCCGGTTTCGGCCAGTGGAATTTCAAAACATCTGCAATGATTTTGCGCGACACTGCGGCCAGAAAATTTTCGCAGGTCAGGAAGCGCACAATGAAAATCGGTTGCCCGAAAGAGATCAAGCCACAGGAATTTCGCGTCGGCGTCACCCCGGACGCAGCCCGCGAGGCGGTGAATGCCGGTCACGAGGTGATGATCGAAACCGGTGCCGGAACCGGTGCAGGGTTCAGCGATGCCGATTACCTTGCGGCGGGGGCAACCATCATTGCCACGGCAGAAGAGGTTTTCGCCAAGGCCGACATGATCGTGAAGGTGAAGGAACCGCAAGCGGTCGAACGCAAGCGCCTTCGTCCGGGCCAGATCCTGTTCACCTATCTGCACCTCGCCCCCGACCCCCACCAGACGCATGATTTGCTGAAATCCGGGGCCACCTGCATCGCCTATGAAACCGTGACCGATGCACGCGGCGGCCTGCCGCTGCTGGCGCCGATGTCCGAGGTGGCGGGGCGGCTGGCGCCGCAGGTCGGCGCTTGGGCGCGGCCAAAGGTGAACGGGGGCCGGGGCGTGCTGCTGGGCGGCGTGCCTGGCG
>JANMJC010000405.1:0-13167 GCA_031371185.1 Paracoccaceae bacterium
GCCATGGGTGCGGTAGCCCAGCTTCTGCAGGACGCGGGCGAGCGACAGCTCGGGCACGAAGGACTTGAACGCCAGGTCCGCCGCGTCGAGGCGGTCGGTCCACTTGGCGTATTCCTTCTTGTAGACCTCCGAGGCCAGAACCCGCTTTGGCGCCGAATGGGCCACCTGGCCCATGAAGATCGAATGGTGCGAGGGCGCCGTCCACGAGGCATAAGAGAACCGCTGGTCCGCCTTGCCGATGCGGTTCATGTTGGGGGTCTTGGCCCGGCGGTAACTGTCAAAGCGGCAGCTATCAAGGATGATGTAAATCAGGTCTCTGGCCATCGTCGAATTCCATTTTCTGGTCCCCGGACACTGCGTTTCCGGGTTGCTGCTCGGTCATGTCTGCCGATGCCCGCCGGCCCAAGGGCGGGCGGCACCGGGCCGGGACGGCCACGGCCGCGCCCGGGGGCCCTGCATCAGGCGTCCGAGCGTTCCTGACGCCGCGACCGGGCCGCCGCCACGACGGATTTGGTGGTATAGGACCGCCACGCCTTGGCCAGATCTTCGGGGGTTGCCGCCGCCGCCGCATCCGCAGAGGGCAAGGGATCGATCCGCGCCGCCTGACAGGCCGTCTCATAGGCCGTCACCGCCGCCGCCGGATTGCCGGATTTCAGCGCAAGATCGCCCTCCAGCTTGGCCACAATCGGCCTCAGCGCCTTCTGGCTGCCCATCTCGGCAATCGCGGCGCGGGCGGCATCGCTACTGCCCGCCTCGATCAGCGCCATGATCATGCGGATGCGGTCCGCCTTCGACGCGGTGCCCGAGGCGATCTTTTCGCGGTAGGGTGCCGTCGCCAGATCGGCGTTGCCCGACCGCGCCGCCACCAGCGTCAGCGCCCGCTTCAGGCGGTTGTCATCGGGGTTTGCCTCGGCCTGATCCTCCAGAAACTGCACGCCCTCAACCTCGCGCCCGTCGCGTTTCAGGATCGACAGATAGGACCGCAGGGCGCGCTTGTTCGACGGGTCCTGTGCCATCAGCGCGCGCAGTTCTTCCAGCGATTCGTCGGTGTTGCCCTGCTTGTCGCGGATCCGCGCGATCAATTCGTGCGCCCGCTCCATCGAGGGATCAAGGTCCAGCACCTTGTCGCAAAGCGCCAGCGCATCGTCATAGCTTTCCGCCGCCATCTTGACCGCCGCCGCCCCCAAGGTGGCCTTGGCCGACTTGGGGTCGATCTGCAACGCGCGGGCAAAGCTTTCGCCCGCCGCCACATTGTCCTTTTGACGCATCTGGATCAGGCCGGACAGAACATGCGGTTCCGCCTCCATCGGGGCCAGCACGCGGGCCTTCTGGGCGGCGCGCAGTGCGTCGTCGAACTTGCGGCCCTTCATCAACAACCGCGCCAGCGCCACGAAGGCTTCGGGGGCCTGCGACGCCTCTTCGCGGATCAGTTCGACCAGGGTGCGTTCGGCCACGGCCAGACCCTGCTCTCGTTCGATTTCGGTGATCTTTTTCAGGCGCGAGCGCAGGGAGGTGTTCTTTTCCGAAACCATGACTCTCTTCCTTTGAATGCCCGAAAACGGGCCCGGTTCATCAATTAGCCGATCTTCGCTGCAATTGCGACATGCTCTTGCGACATGCTCTGACCACATGCCGCGCGTGCGAAGCGTGGGAAAAACCTAACAGAAGCGGGAACCTGCCGCCAGTAGGGGAAACCCGATCCGCGCGTCCTCACTTTCTCGTGAACGTTCCGGCGCGGCGCCCCATGTAAATTTTCTTAACATCGCCCTTGAATGCTGCGACATCCTGCCCCATCTCGGTGATGTGAACGACATTCACATCAACTGGAACCCCGGAGTGACCCCGATGATGACCACCTCTGCCCCTGCCGCCCAAGGCCCAACTTCCGCTCGGGGACTTGGCGGAATCCTCAACCGCTCGGAAGCCTGGCTTGACAGCAAGGGACGGGGCGCCTGGATCGCCGCCATGGTGCTTGGCTTCGTCTTCTTCTGGCCGGTCGGCCTTGCCCTTCTTGCCTACATGACTTTCACCCACCGTTGGAGCAAACCCATGTTCGGAAAATCCTGCCGCAGCACCCACGACCATTCGCACCGCCACGCCGCTCCCTGGGGCCAGCGCGGCAGCTTCCGCTCGTCGGGCAATTCGGCCTTTGACGCCTACAAGGCCGAAACCCTGCGTCGGCTGGAAGAAGAGCAGACCGCGTTCGAGAACTTCCTTGAACGTCTGCGCGCCGCCAAGGACAAGACCGAGTTCGACAATTTCATGGACGACCGCTCGCGCTCGGCTCAGGCCGTGGTGATCGACCCCTCCGCCCCGACGCCCCCCATGAGCGGCGGTTCCGCCCCTGGTCCGGTGCCGCAAAGCTACTGAAGGCGCACCACCGACTGACCCCTCTGTTGTCCCCGCCCCGAAAAGGGCGGGGATTTTCGTTTGATCCTTAGGAAATGCTTGGCGCAGGGCCTGCTCCTTGCTAACCTTACGGCAAGAGTTTTCCCGTCACTGTCACCCCACGACCCCCCGCGTCCCAAATTCCCGCGTCAAAACCGAATGCGTCACACACTTCCCATCGCCCCCCAATTCTATGTGACCGCCCCGCAACCCTGCCCCTATCTTGAGGGGCGGATGGAACGGAAATTGTTCACGGCCCTGCAGGGTGACCATGCGCAGAAGCTGAATGACACCCTGTCCAAACAGGGGTTCCGGCGCTCGCAGAACGTTCTGTACCGCCCGTCCTGCGCCGAATGTTCGGCCTGCCTGTCCGCCCGAATCCGGGTGGCCGATTTTCAACCCAGCCGCACGCAGCGCCGCATCCTGAAAGCCGCCGCCTTCCTGCGCCGCAACGCCACCAGCCCCTGGGCCACCGAAGAGCAGTTCGGCCTGTTCCGCCGCTATCTGGACGCGCGACACGCCGATGGCGGCATGGCCGACATGGACGTCTTCGAATTCGCCGCCATGATCGAAGAAACCCCGATCCGGTCGCGCGTGGTGGAATACACCCGCCCCGCCGCTGCGGGCGAACGCGGCCGCCCCTTGGCTGCCGTCAGCCTGACCGACGTTTTCGACGACGGGCTTTCCATGGTCTACAGCTTTTACGACCCGACCTTGCTGAACCTCAGCCTTGGCACCTTTGCCATCCTCGACCACATCGACATCGCGCGCGAGGCGGGCCTGCCTTACGTCTATCTGGGCTATTGGGTGCCGGGCAGCCGCAAGATGGGCTACAAGGCCGGCTTTTCGGCGCTTGAGATTTACAAGGGCGGCGAATGGCAGCCCATCGGCGCGCCAAAGGACCACACGTCGGAACTGCACCCGCTGTCGGTGGATCCGATCTCGGAACAGGTGGCCCGCATCGCCCTGCCCGAGGCGAGGATGCCGCGCAGCGATCCGCTGTGACGGGAGCGGTTCTTGGCGCGGATCAGCGCGCGGGCCGTGGCGCGGTTCTGGGGCTGATCAGCCTGATCGTTCCCGACTATGACCGGGCCATCGCGTTTTATTGCGGCAAGCTGGGGTTCCGTCTGATCGACGACCTGCCACAGGGGTCCAAGCGGTGGGTCACGGTCCAGCCGCCCGGGGGCGGGTGCCGCATCGTGCTTGCCCGAGCGGAGGGCCCGGACCAAAGCGCCGCTGTCGGCAATCAGGGCGCGGGGCGGGTCTGGCTGTTCCTGCAGACCGATGACTTCGCCCGCGACCACGCCGCAATGCTGGCGCAGGGCATCGTGTTCGAAGAAACCCCGCGAAAGGAACCCTATGGCAGGGTCGCCGTGTGGCGCGATGTCTTCGGCAACCGTTGGGATCTTGTGCAGTTTCGCGACTGAACCCTGACCGGCGGGGGGCCGCGAAGACAACGAAAGGTTGACCCCGGGCCCCTGCCCCGCGCAAGCTTTGCCAAAGGGCCCGACCCTTGGGCCAAGGGGAGGGCAAGATGAAGGCATTTCTGGCATTCTCGGCCGGCATCGACCGAGTGTCCGAACGCGTCGGCCGCGCCGTGATGTGGCTGATCCTGGTAGCCATCCTTGTCAGCGCCGGCAATGCCATCGTGCGCAAGGCGTTCAATTCCTCGTCGAACGCCTGGCTTGAACTGCAATGGTATCTGTTCGGCGCCGCCTTCCTGCTGGCCTCGGCCCAGACCCTGCGCCAGAATGAACATATCCGCATCGACATCCTCTATGGCCTGCGCTCGCGCCGGGCGCAGCACTGGATCGACCTGTTCGGCCATGTGTTCTTCCTGCTGCCCTTCGTGGTTCTGATGACCTGGATGCTGGTTCCCTATGCCTGGGCCGCGTATCGGATCGGGCAGATTTCGACCAATGCCGGCGGGCTGATCATCTGGCCCGCGCGGGCCCTTCTGGCAGCGGGCTTTGCGCTTTTGACCCTGCAGGCCCTGTCGGAAATCATCAAGAAGATCGCCGTGATGCGCGGGCTGATCGAGGACCCGCACCCCTTCGTCTCGGCCCACGAGGCGGCAGAGCTGGAGGGCGCGGCACTGGCCGCCGCCGTGGCCGCCCTTGCCACCAAGGAGGCCGCGAAATGATCGAATTCATCGCCCTGAACATGGCGCCGATCATGTTCGCAAGTCTGGTGGTCTTTCTGCTTCTGGGCTATCCGGTGGCCTTTTCCCTGGCCGCGAACGGGCTGGTGTTCTTTGCCATCGGCGTCTGGCTGGCCCCCTATTCCGCCGATACCATCACGCTGGACTGGCCCTTGCTGTTCACCATGCCGCAACGCCTGTGGGGGGTGATGTCGAACGAGACGCTGCTGGCCATTCCGTTCTTCACCTTCATGGGGATCGTGCTGGAACGTTCGGGCATGGCCGAGGATTTGCTGGACACCGTGGGCCAGTTGTTCGGGCCGATCCGGGGCGGTCTGGCCTATGCGGTCATTCTGGTGGGCGCGCTTCTGGCGGCGACAACCGGGGTCGTGGCGGCCTCGGTGATCGCCATGGGGCTGATTTCCTTGCCGATCATGCTGCGCTACGGCTATGACCGGCGGGTCGCCTCGGGGGTGATCGCGGCCTCCGGCACGCTGGCGCAGATCATTCCGCCCTCGCTGGTGCTGATCGTTCTGGCCGATCAGTTGGGCCGCTCGGTCGGCGACATGTACAAGGGCGCGATGCTGCCGGGTCTGGTTCTGACCGGGTTCTACATCGTCTATGTGTTCGGGGTGTCGATCTTCCGGCCCAAATGGGTGCCCGCCCTGCCGCTGGAGGCGCGGACCCTTGGACACGGCGTCACCTCGTTGTTCATCGCGGTCGCGGCGGCGATCGGCATCGGCTATGGCGCGCATGTCGCGCTGTTTCCGCAGTACGGTGCTAATGCCGATGTGCTGGGCGCGACCCTGGGCATCGTGGCGATCTATGCCTATGCGCTGATCGACCAGGCGCTTGGGTTCGGGCTGTTGTCGCGCCTTGCAAGCCAGGTGATCCGGGTGCTGATCCCGCCCCTGGCCCTGATCTTTCTGGTGCTGGGTACGATCTTTCTGGGGATCGCCACCCCAACCGAGGGCGGCGCAATGGGGGCGGTCGGAGCCTTGGCCCTTGCCGCGATGAAGGGCCGCTTTACGCTCGCCGTGGTGACGCAGGCCCTGGAAAGCACGACCCGGCTGTCGGCCTTCGTCATGTTCATCCTGATCGGTGCAAGGGTGTTTTCGCTGTCGTTTTACGGGGTCAACGGCCATATCTGGGTCGAACACCTGCTGACCGGCCTGCCCGGAGGGCAAACCGGTTTCCTGATCTTCGTGTCGATTCTGGTGTTCCTGCTGGCCTTCTTCCTGGATTTCTTCGAACTGGCCTTCATCATCGTGCCCCTGCTGATCGCCCCGGCCGAGGCTTTGGGAATTGATCTGATCTGGTTCGGGGTGATCCTGGGCGTCAACATGCAGACCTCGTTCATGCACCCGCCCTTCGGGTTCGCGCTGTTCTACCTGCGGTCCGTGGCACCCAAGTCCAGCTATCTGGACAAGGTCACCGGCATCCGCACGGCGGGGGTGACCACCGGTCAGATCTATTACGGCGCGATCCCTTTCGTGATCATTCAGGTGGTGATGATCGGAGTGGTCATCGGCTTCCCGGGGCTGGTGATGCATTACAAGGGCGCCGAGGTGGACACTTCGACCTTTGAAATCGTGGTGCCGCAGATGCAGACCCTGAGCGCCCCTGCAGGCACGACGGGGGGCGGTCTGCAGACCCTGGGGGCGCCGAAGCTGGGGGCGCCCGTGATCAATCCGTGAAGCGGGGGGGGTGCTGATGGACCGATCAGAAAACTCTGCGGGGCAGAGTTTTCCGGTCCTTGGCCAAAGCCGGAACGGCGTCGGCCAAAGGGTTTTCCGCAGGCACAAGGTTTCAGGAATTGGGGCGCGCCGGCCTGGGCTGGTGCGTCTTGACCCGCCTGCCGGGGGCAGGCAGGCGCGGCCCAATTCGATTGAAATCAAATTGGGCAAAAAAAACAAAAGGCCCCGCGTTTCCACGGGGCCCCCTTTGCTGTATGGCGTCAGCCCTTACAGCTTGCCGGCCTGCTGCTGCGTCATCATGAAGACGTCATAGTTGTATTCCGCGATCTGCGCCCACAAATAGGCGTCCTTCTTGAAGGCGTCCTGACTGTCCTTGATCTTCTTGAAGGCGGCATTGGTCGCCCCGATCTCGGCATAGGTGGCGGTGGCCGCATCAAAGGCCGCCGACAGTACATCCTGCGGGAAGGGCCGCAGTTGCGCGCCCTTGGCCGCCAGCGATTTCAGCGCGGACGGGTTCTTGAAGTCATAAGAGGCCATCATGTTGGCATTGGCCGCCTCGCAGGCGGTCTTCAGCACCGCCTGATAAGCCGGCGGCAGTTCGGCCCATTTGGCCAGGTTGATCATCGTCGACAGGGTCGGTCCGCCCTCCCACCAGCCGGGATAGTAGTAGAACGGCGCCACCTTGTAGAACCCCAGCTTTTCATCGTCATAGGGGCCGACCCATTCGGCGGCGTCGATCGTGCCCTTTTCCAACGACGGATAGATGTCGCCGCCCGCGATCTGCTGCGGCACCACGCCCAGCTTTTCAATCACCTTGCCCGCAAAGCCGCCGATGCGCATCTTCAGCCCCTGCAAATCGGCCAAAGAGTTGATCTCCTTGCGATACCAGCCGCCCATCTGCACGCCGGTGTTGCCGCAGGGGAAAGAGATCAGGTTCTGCGTGGCATAGAATTCGTTCAACAAATCGATGCCACCGCCAAAGTACAGCCAGGCGTTCATCTGGCGCACGTTCATCCCGAACGGGGTCGCGCAGCCCAGGGCATAGGTCGGATCCTTGCCCCAGAAATAGTAGCTGGCCGTATGGCAGGCCTCGACCGTGCCCGAGGCCACCGCATCGGCAGCCTCCAGGCCCGGCACCAGCTCGCCCGCCGGAAAGACCTGCAGCGTCAACCCGCCGTCGGTCATCTCGCTGACATATTTCGACATGGTCTCGGCCGCCCCGAAAATCGTGTCCAGCGCCTTGGGAAACGACGATGTCACCCGCCAGGTCACCTTGGGGTTTTCCTGCGCGATGGCGGGCGCCGCCAGAGCGGCCGCCCCGGCAGCGACAACACCGCCGACGGTGGCCTTGGTCAAAAAGGAACGACGATCCATGAACACTCTCTCCCTGCAGATTTTGAACGCCCAAAGCCTTTGCCCCGGGCATCTCACAACCCTAGACAGAGATTTGCCCCCTGAGAACCGAAACTTGGCGGGCCGGCAAGATTGGGCGCGGTCGGGGCCGGGCGCAACCGGGCGACTCGGCCCGGCGCATCGGTTTCGGGGGCTCGCCGCCCGATAGATTTTGCGAAAGTTGCGATGGCGCGCGAAACTTGGCAAGAATATTTCAAAAACTACCGCCCATGCGACACTTTTTCAACTCTTTTGCGGTTGACGCCCCAAAGCCCGGCACTTAAGGTCGCCACGCTGGTCATGGATCGGTCGCAGGGGGCACAGATGTTGAACCTAAGTGTCATCGTTCGAAAAACGCGCATGGGCCGGTAACGGTTTTCCCTGACAAGGACCATGCGCCCCCGAAACGGCTTCGGGGGTTTTTTTATGTCTGAGGGAAGGGCCGCGGGTCTGTCAGAAGGCAGGTCGCGGCAGCAAGGGGACGAAGCGGAATGACCAAACAGATGAGCGGCGCGCGGATGGTGGTTCAGGCCCTGAAGGATCAGGGTGTCGAGGTGGTCTTCGGCTATCCCGGCGGGGCGGTTCTGCCGATTTATGACGAGATCTTCCAGCAAAACGACATCCGCCACGTCCTTGTGCGCCACGAACAGGGCGCGGTCCACATGGCCGAGGGCTATGCGCGGTCAACCGGAAAGGTCGGCGTGGCGCTGGTCACCTCGGGCCCGGGGGCGACCAATGCCGTCACCGGCCTGACCGATGCGCTGATGGATTCGATCCCGATTCTGGTGATCTCGGGTCAGGTGCCTACCTTCATGATCGGCACCGACGGCTTTCAAGAGGCCGACACCGTGGGCATCACCCGGCCCTGCACCAAGATGAACTGGCTGGACAAGGACACCAACCGGCTGGCCGAAACCATCCATCAGGCCTTTCATGTCGCACGGTCGGGCCGCCCCGGTCCGGTTCTGGTCGACATCCCCAAGGACGTGCAATTTGCCACGGGCGACTATACGCCCGTGCAAAAGGCCAGGACTGACCACTATCAACCGCGCGTCAAAGGCGATGTGGCCGCGATCACCCGCATGGTGGAAATGTTGGAAACCGCCGAGCGCCCGCTGTTTTACACCGGCGGCGGGGTGATCAATTCGGGCACCGCCGCCAGCCAGTTGCTGCGCGAATTCGTCGAGGCCACCGGCTTTCCGATCACCTCGACCCTGATGGGTCTGGGGGCCTACCCTGCCTCGGGCAAGCATTGGATCGGCATGCTGGGCATGCATGGGCTGTACGAGGCCAATCTGGCCATGCACGGCTGCGATCTGATGATCAACGTCGGCGCGCGCTTTGACGACCGCATCACCGGGCGCATCAAGGATTTCGCGCCCCATTCCAAAAAGGTCCACATCGACATCGACCCCTCGTCGATCAACAAGGTGATCCGCGTCGATGTCGGCATCGTGGGCGATGTCGGCCATGTGCTGGAAGACGCGCTGCGCATCTGGAAATCGCGCGGGCGTCGCGTGAACAGCGCCGGTCTGGCCAAGTGGTGGAAGCAGATTGCCGAATGGCAGGCGGTCAAATGCCTGACCTACAAGAATTCGACCAAGGTCATCAAACCGCAACACGCCCTGCAACGGCTGGAAGCGCTGACCAAGGGGATGGACCGCTACATCACCACCGAGGTCGGCCAGCACCAGATGTGGGCAGCGCAGTTCCTGGGGTTCGAGGACCCCAACCGCTGGATGACCTCTGGCGGTCTTGGCACCATGGGCTACGGCCTGCCCGCCTCGATCGGCGTGCAGATCGCCCATCCCGACGCTTTGGTGATCAACGTCGCGGGCGAGGCGTCGTGGCTGATGAACATGCAGGAAATGGGCACCGCGATGCAGTTCCGCGCCCCGGTCAAGCAGTTCATCCTGAACAACGAACGTCTGGGCATGGTGCGCCAATGGCAGGAATTGCTGCACGGTCAGCGCTATTCCTCGTCCTGGTCCGAAAGCCTGCCCGATTTCGTCAAACTGGCCGAGGCCTTCGGCTGCAAGGGCATCCGCATCGACGACCCCGCCGATCTGGACGAGGCAATTCGCGAAATGCTGGCCTATGACGGGCCGGTGATCTTTGACTGCCGGGTGGAAAAGCACGAAAACTGCTTTCCGATGATCCCGTCCGGCAAGCCGCACAACGAGATGCTGTTGGGGGATGCAGACACCCAAGGGGTGATCGGCGCCAAGGGGGCGGTTCTGGTGTGATCGGGCGGAATTGGGGGTTTCACACCCCCAAACCCCTTGTTTTTCCAAAATAAAAACCAGGGGTACCCCCGTGGGAATATTTGTATCAAGATGAAGGGGACTGCCATGTCCGCACTGAACATCAAGAAAGGCTCCACCAGCCATTCGGCTTACGAGCTGCGCGACCCCAATGCCGAGGTGATCGAGGCCCATACCCTGGCCGTGATCGTTGAAAACGAGCCGGGGGTTCTGGCGCGGGTGATCGGGCTGTTTTCGGGGCGCGGCTACAACATCGACAGCCTGACCGTGGCCGAGGTGGATCATACCGGCCATCGCAGCCGGATCACCGTGGTCACCCATGGCACGCCGCAGGTGATCGACCAGATCGAGGCGCAGTTGCGCCGCATGGTGCCGGTCCACGAGGTTCACGATCTGACCGCCGAGGGCCCCTCGGTGCAGCGCGAACTGGCGCTGATCAAGGTGGCGGGCAAGGGCGACGCGCGAATCGAAGCGCTGCGTCTGGCCGAGATTTTCCGCGCCAATGTGGTGGACAGCACCTTGGAAAGCTTTGTCTTCGAGATGACCGGCACCCCGGAAAAGATCGACGCCTTTGCCGATCTGATGCGCCCCCTGGGCCTGCGCGAGATCGCCCGAACCGGGGTGGCCGCCCTTGCACGCGGTGTCTGAGAGCGGGGCGTCTCGTGCAGCGTCGGGTCATGCCCCGACCTGAAAATCGCCGTAGGCCGCGGGGATGCCCCGACTCGACGCAACGCCAAACCTAGCGGCGGATCACCCCCCGGTTAGCGCCCCTCGAACCGGGGCGCGCGCTTGGCCAGAAAGGCGGCCAGGCCTTCGGCCAGATCGCGTGTCCCGCCCAGTTTCCCCTGCAACCGCGCCTCCAGCGCCAGTTGTGCGCCAAGATCGTTGTCGGGGCTGGCGCGCAGCGCCTGTTTCACCGCGCGCAGCGCCAGACCGGGGCCCTGCGCCAGCGCTGCCGCCCGCGCCGCGATGTGGGCGGCAAACTCCGCATCCGGCACCGCTTCCCAGATCATGCCCCAGTCCGCGGCCTGCGTGGCCGGGATCTTTTCGGCAAAGAGCGCCGCCCCCATGGCCCGCGCCATGCCCACCTGACGCGGCAGCCAATAGGTGCCGCCGGCATCGGGCATCAACCCGATGCGGGTGAAGGCCTGAATGAAACTGGCGCTTTCAGCCGCGATCACCACATCGCAGGCCAGTGCCAGATTGGCCCCCGCACCAGCCGCCGCCCCGTTGACCGCCGCGATCACCGGCACGGGTCCCTGGGCGATGGCGCGGATCAGGGGCACATATTCCTCGTTCAGAACGCGCTCGAAATCCACCGCCCCCAGAGCCTGCGCGTCGATCAGGTCCTGTCCCGAACAAAAGGCCCGTCCCGCCCCGGTCAGCACGATCACCCGGGCTTCGTCCCGGGCGCGGGTCAGCGCGGCCAGAAGACCGGCCCGCATCTGCGTCGACAGGGCGTTCATCACCTCGGGGCGGTTCAGGGTGATCGTGGCCACGCCCGCGTTCAGGGCATACAGGACCGGGGCTGCGGACATGGGGGCGCTCCTTTGTCTTGCTGATATCCGGGAAGGGGGCTTGCGTCAGCCGTAACCACGCGTCACGGGCCGCGCTTCATGACTTCGGCCAGATCGGCCTCTTCCTGAAGGCTCAGCGCTTCGGGCCCCGGCCCGCGCGACCGGCGGCGCAGGAACACATAGGCCCCGATTCCGCCCAGAACCAGCATCCCCGGCCCGGCCAGCCACACCACCAGCGCCGAGCCGCTGGCCTGCGGTGTCAGCAGCACATACTCGCCGTAGCGGTCCACAATGAACGCCACCGCCTGCGCGTCGGTGTCGCCCGCCATGATCCGGTCGCGGACCAGGATGCGCAGGTCGCGGGCAAGGGCGGCGTCGCTGTCGTCGATGTTTTCAGTGCGGCAGACCAGACAGCGCAACCCCTGAGATATCGCCCTTGCCCGGGCCTCAAGGGCCGGGTCGGCCAGCATCTCGCCCGGCTGCACCGCCCGGGCCAGTGGCGCGCCAAGCGTCAGGATCAGGGCCAGAGCGGCCAGCAGCGGTCTCATTCCGCCGCCACCGCGGCCACGCGGCGCTTTGACGCCCCCGCAGCCAGACGATAGCGCCGGTCCGACAGGCTGAGAAGACCGCCAAGGGCCATCAGCATCGCCCCGCCCCAGATCCAGTTGGCAAAGGGCTTGATATAGCTGCGCACCGCCCAGCCCCCGCCGTCCTGCGCGTCGCCCACCACCAGATACAGATCACGCAGCACACCGTAGTCGATCGCGGCTTCGGTCGTGGGCATGCCCGCCACCGGGTAGAACCGCTTTTCGGGATACAGACGCTCAACCTCGACCCCGTCGCGGCTGACCTTCATCTCGGCCCGGGTGGCGCTGTAGTTCGGCCCCTGCACCTGATCGACCGCCACCAGTTCCACCTGATAGGCGCCAAGCGCAAAGCTGTCGCCGGTCCTCATCACGCGAATATCCTCGATGGCCCAGGCGTTCATCGCTGCCACCGCAAAGATCATCGACCCCAGCCCGCCATGGGCCGCCGCCCTTCCCCAGTCGGCGCGCGGCAGGCGCAGCATCCGGGCGGCGCGGGCCCCAAAGGCCCCCCGACCGCTGCGCGCCCACAGATCGCGCAGCGCGCCCGCCGACACCCAAAGCCCCAGGGCCGCCCCGATCGGTCCCAGAAGCGAGGTGTTCGTCGCCATGGCATAGGCCAGCCCGCCCACCGCCAGCGCCAGAACCGCAACCGGCACCAGCGCGCGCGCCGATTTGCGCAGGTCGCCGCGCTTCCACGCCAGCATCGACCCGAGCGGCAGGATCAACGCCAGACCCACGAAGAACGGCGTGAAGGCCGCGTCAAAGAACGGCGCGCCGACCGACAGCACCCGGTCGAAGGCCAGTTCCGACACCAGGGGCCAGATCGTGCCGACAAAAACGACAAGGGCCGACACGGACAACAACAGATTGTTGGCGACCAGCGCGGATTCGCGGCTGACCATCTGGAACACGCCCTTGGCCTCGAGCGCGCCGGCGCGGGCGGCAAACAGCATCAATGCGCCGCCGACAAAGACCACGAGCAGGAACAGGATCACCACCCCGCGGGCGGGATCCTCGGCAAAGGCATGGACCGAGGTGATCACGCCCGACCGCACGATGAAGGTGCCGATCAGCGAAAACCCGAAGGCCATGATCGCCAGCAGCACCGTCCAGGCCTTCAGGCTTTCGCGTTTTTCCACCACGATGGCCGAATGCAGAAGGGCGGTGGCAAACAGCCAGGGC
>JANMJC010000490.1:0-2071 GCA_031371185.1 Paracoccaceae bacterium
CCAACAAGCACCCCATTCTTGTAGAGTGCCAGTCCACCCGCATCCGCCGAAAGCCCGAGAGGTGATCGCTTTGGCCCAATCAGCGCAGCGGCACCTCCGCCGGAATTGAACCGGGCCCGGGGTTTCGGACTGCATGTCAACGGTATAGCCCTTCTTCTCGGCCCACCGCACATACATCCGCGCCAGGATCGACGCCCAGTCACAGCTTTCGGTGCCGCCCGCGCCCGCGTTGATCTCCAGGAAGGTGTCATTGCCATCGGCCTCGCCGTCCAGCAGGGCCTCCAGCTCTTTCTGCGCGGCCAGTTCGACAAGCGCCTTCAGACCGGCCTCGGCCTCGGTGACGATCTCGGCGTCGCCCTCGGCCTCGCCCAGGTCGATCAACTCGACATTGTCCTTCAGCCCGGCCGCGATCAGCTTGTAGGTGCCCACGGCATCCATCAGTTGCTGACGTTCCTTCATCAGCTTCTGGGCGCGGGCGGGGTCGTTCCACAGATCGGGATTTTCGATCAGCGCGTCGAATTCTTCCAGACGGTGCGGTGCTGTTTCCCAATCCAGCCGTTGCGCCAGAAGCTTCAGCGACTTTTCGATCTGTTCGACATGGTTCAACGTCTCGGCGCGCATGGGTCTGGCTTTCTTGGATCGGTCGGGCAACAGGTGAGGGGTGATAGCCAAACGCAGGCCGGGCTTCAAGCCACGCTGGAGAAGGATAGGTGGTCAAGAATCCGGCCTTCGCTGTTTTGCCCTTTCAATCCGCACGGCGAAAGGGAAATGCACGACCGCCGGGGGGGCAAGCAATCATGTTCCTGCGCGGTTTATGGGTCAACCCATCCCACCGAATTTCTGCTGGTGTCGTTGAAAAACGCCCGCCCGAGTGTTGTGTTGGTTCAGATTGGTGAGGACTTCGAGCGGGGCTTTGTAGTCGAGGCATCGCAGTCGTGTTCTGTTGTAGGCGTAGACGAAGTCTTTCAGGAAGATGGCGCGTTCGGCGTGGCTGGCGAAGCGGGTTCCGTGGCGGCTGTTGTCGTGCACCTTCGGCTTGGCCCCCATGGCTTCGCCGATGCGACGGTTGAAGCGCTCTGCCATTCCGTTGGTCTGGGGTCGGTAGGGGCGGGTCAGGCGGTGGCGGATGCCGTGCTCGGCGCACAGGCGGTCGAAGGCGTGGCGTCCGGTCGGTCGGGCGGCGTGACCTGCCTTCGAGCCATCGCCGAAGCGGTCGGTGAACTCGGATCCATTGTCGGTCAGCACGGTGTGGACCGGGTGGCCGAAGGCGCTCAGGAAGCGGCGCCATGCGGCTGTGACGGTGTCGGCGCTCCGGTCGGGGATCACCTCGAGATAGACAAAGCGGGTCTGGCGCTCGATGGCCACAAAGGCGTATTCGCCCTTGCCCTGCAGTTTGGAAAGGTAGCGCAGATCGACATGAACATAGCCGAAGGGCTGCTCCTCGAACAGGCCGGACGGCTCTGCGGCGCGCCGCGCCCGCCCGGAAAGGCCGACGCGCCGCAGAGCCGTCCAGACCGAACTGCGGCTGAGATCGGGATGCACGCAGCGCCGCATCACTTCGGTGATGTCGTCCAGGCTGAGCCCGGCCCGCCTGCGCAGTTCAGCGATCAGCACCTCGTCCCCGGGCGTGGTCGCCTGACCGAGATGATGGCGGACATGGCTGCGCTCCTCGGTCGTCGCACGCCCCCGCCAGCGCCGGATCGTGGTCTGCGAAACCCCGTGGCGGCGGGCGAGAACCGCAACCGGATCTTGCGAAGCCTGGATCTCCGCCCGCGTCCGCGGCGTGGTCGTGGCATTGGCATGCAGCCGAGTTCTCATGGCAGGACCCCCATCTGGCGCAACGCCAAAATACCACGTTCGATCCCAAAAGAGTCCAACCAATCTGAACCAACACAACACCGAGGGGGCGGTCCCTTCCCGTCGATTGCAAAGGCAATCGCCTGCCCGGGCAACGGGGCATTGCCCGGCGGGCTTCGCGCTTGGTTCCCGGGCAGAAGAAACAGAGTTTGGTTCATCGACGCTCATGCAGCTCTGGCGAGACGAGGGCAAGATTTCCGGCCCTACATCCGCA
>JANMJC010000494.1:0-1587 GCA_031371185.1 Paracoccaceae bacterium
GCCATGGCAGTGATCGCCCTTGTGGTCGCCAAGGTGTTCCTGATCGACGCCTCGGGCCTGACCGGGTTGACGCGGGTCTTCAGCTTTCTGGGGCTGGGTCTGTCGCTGGCCGGTCTGGCCTGGCTGAACCGTTGGGCGGGCGATGCGATGAAGCCCGAAGGTCCAGGCGACCCGGGCCAGACTGCGGTTGATCCGGGTCAGGGTGACGGCGGTCCGTCCTGACCGAACGCCACCCCGGCAAGGGGCGGCAACAGATCGCCCGACACCAGCCGGGTCAGGGCAGCGCGCACCGGGGGCCATTGGCCCATGGGCGCCAGAAGGTGATCGCGCAGCACCGGCAGGATGCGACTGTGCGACTGGTACATCGGGGTCAGAAGCGCGCTCATCCCCTGATAGATGCGCACATGCCAGCGCCGCATCCGCGCATAGCTGGCCAGCGGGTCGGGAGCGTTCAGGGACAGGACCAGCGCCAGGGCATCCAGAAGCGCCATGTTCGCGCCCTGCCCAAGTTGCGGGCTGGCGCGATGGGCGGCATCGCCGATAAAGGCGATGGCCGGGCCGTAAGGGCGGTTCAGCGTGCCGTGGTGATAGCGGGCGGGTGTCAGAGCGGAACGATCGGGCAGGGCGGCGACAAAGGGGGCAAAGTCGGGCCAGAACGCCGCCGCTTCGGCCCGCCAGCCCGCGAAATCCCTCTGCGGCCAGGCGTCAAGCCCGGCCAAGGGCATCGACCAGAACACCGCCGCCAGCGCCCGGGTCGAACCCGGCAGGCGACCCACTGGCAAGACCCCCGCCATGCGCGAGGCGCGGAAGTAGCGCTGCGTCAGGCGGTCTTTCGGCAAGGGGCTGTCCTCGGGCCAGGGCACATGGCCCCAGATCGCCCCAAAGCCCACCGGCCGGGCCACCAGCGGCGACAGGACCGACCCGGCGCCCGAGGCGTCGATCACCAGATCGAAGGGGCCGAAGCTGCCGGTCACGGTCTCGACCCGGCGCCGCCCGCGGTCCAGCGGGGCCGCCACCACGGCGGCGCCGGTCACCACCGGCACCGCGCGCGCCTGCACCGCATCCCAAAGGGTGTGGAACACCGCGCCCCGGTGGATCCCGAGGCCAGGAGAGCGGTCCCGGTAGCGCACATCCAGCACCGCCCGCCGGCCCGCATGGCCCAGCATGCAGGTGATCGGTGTGCCAAGGCCGCGCGCCGTCTCGCCGACCCCGATGCGGTCCAGCACCCCCAGACCGACCGGCTGGATCACCAGACCCGACCCCAGGGGATGCGGCGTGGCGAACCGCTCGAACAGGGTGACATCGCAGCCCTGATCGCGGGCCAGCGCCGCGACCGCCAACCCGCCAATTCCCGCGCCGATGATTGCAATCCTCATGCGCCTATCCTGTCGGGGATGGGGCCGGGATTCCAGCCCCCTTTGCAGGCTCGTCGCTTGGGGCGCATGCCAGACCGCACCTTGGGATCACCCGAGCCGACCCCATGGGGTCCTGCGGGGCGAAGCGCCGGAACGGGTCGAAGTCGCGGCCTTGATCGCGGGCCAGCGCCGCGACCGCCAACCCGCCAATTCCCGCGCCGATGATTGCAAT
>JANMJC010000539.1:0-6206 GCA_031371185.1 Paracoccaceae bacterium
CCGGCGATCAACCCGCTGGCTTATCTGGGGCGGTTTTTCCGGCAACCCCGGCTGATTGTCGGCTGGCTGTTCGCGGTGATCCGCAGCTGCGGCTGGTGGGTCTATGTGGTCTATCTGCCGATCTTCTGCATCGAGGGGGGCTTGGGCAAGACCCTGGGCGGGGTGATGCTGTCGACCACCAACGCCACGCTTTTGCTGTCGCCCTTCATGGCGGCCTGGGTGCGCCGGGTTTCGGTGCGGTTCGCGGTGCGCGGTGCGCTGGCCTATTGCGCGGTGTTCTTCGTCGCGGCCACGCTGATGTCACACTGGCCAGCGGTATCGGTCGCGCTGATCTTCGCGGGGTCGTTCGGGCTGGTGATGCTGGACGTGGTGGGCGGGCTGCCCTTCATGATGGCGGTCAAACCGTCCGAGCGGGCCGAGATGGCGGCGGTCTATTCCAGCTTCCGTGATGTGTCGGGCATCGCCACGCCGGGGGTGGCCTGGCTCGTCCTGTGGGTGGCGCCGGTGGGGGCGATCTTTGCGGCTTCGGGCGCGGCCTTTGGCGCGGCCTTTGCCATGGCGGGGGCCTTGCATCCAAGGCTGGGCACCTTGCGCCCGTCGCGGGGGCTGGCGGGTTAAAGCCGGATCCCGAAGCATAACGGCGTCGAGCAGCAGGGCAAGCGCCCCCTTGTCTGGCGCGAACTCCGGAAAACTCGGGCCGAAAGCCCTTGATCCTGGGCGCGCCTGCCGTCCGGCACAGGGCCTAGAAAGACGAGCCCCCGTCAATCCAGCAGGCGCCGCGCGATCACCTGCGCCTGAATCTCGGCCGCCCCTTCAAAGATGTTCAAGATGCGCGCATCGCACAGGATGCGGCTGATCCTGTATTCCAGCGCAAAGCCGTTGCCGCCGTGGATCTGCAAGGCGTTGTCGGCGGCGGCCCAGGCCACCCGAGCGCCCAAAAGCTTGGCCATGCCCGCCTCCAGGTCGCAGCGGTGGCCATGGTCCTTCTGCCAGGCGGCAAAATAGGTCAACTGCCGCGCCACCATGATTTCGACCGCCATCATCGCCAGTTTCGACGCGATGCGCGGAAAGGCGATCAGCGGCTTGCCGAACTGCTTGCGGTCGATGGCATATTGCAGCCCAAGGTCCAGCGCCGACTGCGCCACGCCGATGGCCCGCGCCCCGGTCTGGATCCGCGCCGATTCGAAGGTCTGCATCAACTGCTTGAACCCCTGACCCGGCACCCCGCCCAACAGGTTTTCGCCCTTGACCGGGAAATTGTCGAAGGCCAGTTCATATTCTTTCATGCCGCGATAGCCCAGAACCGCGATCTCGCCCCCCGTCATGCCCGGGGTCGGGAACGGATCCTCGTCGGTGCCGGCGGTCTTTTCGGCCAGAAACATCGACAGACCGCGATAATCGGTGGTCGCGGGGTCGGTCCGCGCCAGAAGCGTCATCACATGGGTGCGCGCGGCATGGGTGATCCAGGTCTTGTTGCCCGTCACCGCCCAATCCTCGCCGTCCTTCACCGCCCGGGTGCGCAACGCGCCCAGATCAGACCCGGTGTTCGGTTCGGTAAAGACGGCGGTCGGCAGAATCTCTCCGCTGGCCAGCCTGGGCAACCAATGGGACTTTTGCGCCTCGGTGCCGCCGCACAGGATCAGCTCCGCGGCAATTTCGGTGCGGGTGCCAAGCGAGCCCACGCCGATATAGCCGCGCGACAATTCTTCCGAGACCACCACCATCGACGCCTTGGACAGGCCAAGGCCGCCGAATTCTTCGGGAATGGTCAGGCCGAACACCCCCATCCCGGCCAATTCGTGAATGAGCTCCATCGGGATCAACGCATCGTTCAAGTGCCAGCCATGGGCAAAGGGCGTGACCTTTTCGGCGGCATAGCGGCGGAACTGATCGCGGATCATCTCCAGCTCTTCGCCCAGCCCGGTGGCACCAAAGGTTGCGTTCGCTCCGGCGTCGCGCATCAGCTCGACCAGCGCCATCCGCGCGGCACTGGAGTTGCCGGCCTCGATCAACTGGCGGGTCGCGTCGCCGGGCGGGGGCGCGGTCAGCCCCAGATCGGACAGTCGGGCAATCTCGCCCTGCGACATCGCAATGCCGCCCCGAATCTGTGCCAGGTACTCGCCAAAGGCGATCTGCAGCAAGAATTGCTCGATCCCGGTCAGACGCCCCTCTGCCTGCAACCTATTTGCCCAGGCCTGCATCTGGCGCAAAGCCTCGACATAGGTGGCCAGCCACGACAGGGCATGGGCGGCAAACTGGTGCTCGTCCAGGGCCGAGGCAGAGACCTTTCCGGCAACCGTGACCCGCGCGCGCAGGACCTCGCGCGCTTGCCCGAACAAGACCTCAACCTCGGGCAGGGCCTGTTCGGTCAGGGTCAGAAGGTCGGGCAGAAGCGCCGGATCGGGATGCGGTCTGTCAAGCGCCATGGCATTGATCCATTGGATGCTGCGGTTGCAAATGGGTATCGCCTTCGCAGCCGCAGCGCAATAATAATTCGCACGCGGTGCGCCACAAGACTTAAAGTGTCGCAACAGATTTCGGGTGCAGGCCCGAGCGGCGCAGGATAAAAGTTCGGAATGACCTGGATGATCCCTGACCTGTCGCTCACCGCCCTGACCCTGGCCCTGGTGATTGCCGCCTTTGCGGGCTTTGTGAAAGGTGCCGTCGGTTTTGCCATGCCGATGATCATGATCTCGGCGTTTTCCAGCTTTCTGACCCCCCATCAGGCGTTGGCCGGGCTGATCCTGCCCACTGTGGCCACCAATGTCACGCAGGCCCTGCGGCAGGGGCTGCCTGCAGCGGCACAAACGGCGCGCGACTATCACCGCTTTCTGATCGCGACGCTTGTTCTTCTGGTGGTCTCGGCCCAATTCGTTGAAATCATCCCGCAGCCGGTGTTTCTGGTGCTGTTGGGCGCACCGATCACCGCCTTTGCGGCCTTGCAACTGTCGGGGCGCGCCCTTGCCCTGCGGCTGGAGCATCGCGACCGCGCTGAATGGGTGCTGGGGGCGATTGGCGGACTTTATGGCGGCGTTTCGGGGGTCTGGGGGCCGCCCTTGCTGGTCTATCTTCTGTCCATCGGCGCCGACAAGAACGAGATCGTGCGGGTGCAAGGGGTGATCTTTCTTCTGGGCGCGCTGGTCCTTTTGGCCGCGCATCTGGGGACCGGCGTGATGGACGGGCCGAATCTGGTCTTTTCCGCCCTGCTGGTCGCACCGGCCCTTCTGGGGCAGGCCCTGGGATTCGCGATCCAGGACCGGCTGGATCAGGCGCGGTTCCGCAGATGGACCCAAGGGCTTCTGGTCCTGACCGGGCTGAACCTTGTGATCCGCGCCCTGGTCTTCTGACGCTCTTCATTAGGCGGCCAATCCCACTTGGAATTGCCGCTGGACACAAATACCGCCGGGAGGGGGTTGGGAAGGGCAGGCGGCCCTCCCCAAGGGTCATCCGATCGCCGCCGCTTTCACATCGGCGTCGATGAAGGGCAGATACTGCCCGAAGTTGTCGCAGAACATCTTCACCAGTCGCGCCGCCTGCCTGTCATAGGCGGCCTTGTCGGCCCAGGTCTCGCGCGGGTTCAAAAGGACGGTATCGACGCCCGGCACAGAGACCGGCACGTCGAACCCAAAGTTCGGATCGCGGCGGAACGGGGCCCTGCCCAAGGTTCCGTCCAGCGCTGCGGACAAAAGCGCGCGCGTCGCCTTGATCGGCATCCGCCTGCCCGTGCCATAGGCGCCGCCGGTCCAGCCGGTGTTGACCAGCCAGCAGGTGGCCCCGGTCTGCGCGATCTTTTGCTGCAGCAACTTGCCATAGACCTCGGGGCGGCGCGGCATGAAGGGCGCACCAAAGCAGGTTGAAAAGGTCGGCGTCGGTTCGGTGATGCCGCGCTCGGTTCCCGCAGTTTTTGACGTGAAGCCCGACAGGAAATGGTACATCGCCTGCGCCGGCGTCAACCGCGAGATCGGCGGCAGCACGCCGTAGGCATCACAGGTCAGCATGATGATGTTGCGGGGGTTGCCGCCCAGACCCGTGGCCGACGCGTTCGAGATATAGTCCAGCGGATAGGCGCAGCGGGTGTTTTCGGTCAGGCTGCTGTCAGCAAAATCCAACTCCAGGGGTGTCGGGATCGAAGACCATATTCTCCACCACGGTCGCAAATCGCTGCGTGGTGGCATAGATGTCCGGCTCGGCCACGGGCGACAGGTTGATGGTCTTGGCATAGCAGCCGCCTTCAAAGTTGAAGGTGCCGCTGTCGGACCAGCCATGTTCGTCATCCCCGATCAGGGTGCGGTCGGGGGCGGCCGACAGCGTGGTCTTTCCGGTGCCCGACAGGCCAAAGAACACCGCCGTTTCGTCCAGCCTGCCTGGCGCATGGTTGGCCGAGCAGTGCATGGGCATCACGCCTTTTTCGGGAAGCAGGTAGTTCAGCAGGGTGAAGACCGACTTCTTGTTCTCGCCCGCATAGGCGGTGTTGGCGATAAGGATCAGCTTTTTGTCGAAATTCAGCGTGATCACCGTCTCGGTCCGGCAGCCGTGGCGCTTCGGATCGGCCTTGAACGACGGGCAGTTGATGATGGTCCATTCCGGAACGAAACTGTCCAGTTCCTGGCGGGCCGGGCGGCGCAGAAGGTGGCGGATGAACAACCCGTGCCAGGCCAGTTCGGTCACCACCCGCACGTCCAGCCGATGGGCGGGGTCGGCGCCGGCGTAAAGATCCTGCACGAAATAGTCGCGGCCCTGCATGTGGGCCAGCATGTCGGCATGCAGAAGGTCAAACGCGGCGGGCGACATGGGCGCGTTGTTGTCCCACCAGATGGTCCCTTCGACCGAGGCGGTGCGCACCACGAACTTGTCCTTGGGCGAGCGGCCGGTGAACTGTCCGGTCGAGCACAGGAAGGCCCCGCCAAGACCCAGCCGCCCCTCGCCGCGTTGAACGGCGGCTTCGACCAGGGCGGGCTCCATCAGGTTGTAAGAGACGGATCCCAGCCCCGTGATGCCCTGGTGAGCCAAAGTCGCGTTCGGGTTCACACGTCCTGTCGTCATCCTGCAAGCTCCTGTCCAGTCCGCGATCCGCGGTTCAACCTGTCTGAAATTGCGATCCGGGCCATAGACCGCCGGGCCAAAGCACCAAGATTGCCAGCCCATACTTTCGCTATAACACGTTGAATTTCAGGGGAATAGCGCGCTCTGCCCCAGTTAGCGCAACCATTTCAGAGGTTAGCGCAACCATTTTCAAGCGCGGGCAAACCGCGTCCCGGAATAGCCAACTGAGGCAAATTAGCCATTCCTTGGGAATTTTAGCGCGTAACTGGGCGGGGGCCACGGGTGATTCGCACATAAGTGTTGATTCTGCGGCCTGAAAACCTGATTGTGGTATCAAAACAATAACAGAGCAGAACAGGAAACCCAAACATGGCAAGGATCGCCCTTGTTGACGATGACAGGAATATCCTGACATCCGTCTCGATGACTCTTGAGGCCGAAGGGTTCGAGGTTGAAACCTACAACGATGGTCAAAGTGCGCTGGACGCCTTTAACCGCCGGATGCCCGACATGGCGGTTCTGGACATCAAGATGCCCCGGATGGACGGCATGGACCTGTTGCAGCGTCTGCGCCAGAAATCGACCATGCCGGTGATCTTCCTGACCTCGAAAGACGACGAGATCGACGAGGTTCTGGGCCTGCGGATGGGGGCGGACGACTACGTCAAGAAGCCGTTCTCGCAGCGACTTCTGGTCGAACGCATCCGCTCGCTTTTGCGGCGTCAGGATGCGATTGCCACCGGCGAAGTGGCGGTGACCGAAGAAACCAAGATCATGGAACGCGGCCAGTTGCGCATGGATCCCTTGCGCCATTCGGTGTCGTGGAAGGGTCTGGATGTTTCCCTGACCGTAACCGAGTTCATGCTGTTGCAGGCTTTGGCCGTGCGGCCCGGCTTCGTGAAATCGCGCGATCAGTTGATGGACGTGGCTTATGACGATCAGGTCTATGTCGACGACCGCACCATCGACAGCCACATCAAGCGGCTGCGCAAGAAGATGCGCGCGGTGGACGACGAATTTTCCGCCATCGAAACACTGTACGGCATCGGTTATCGCTATAACGAAGAATGACCGTTTGAGATGACGGCTGTGCCCCAGTCCCGAAACACCTTGCCCCCCAAGGGGCGACCCGGCGATGTCTTGCTGGGCGAGGACTGGGTTTC
>JANMJC010000572.1:0-13162 GCA_031371185.1 Paracoccaceae bacterium
CAGCCTATCGCCGCACCTGGATTGCGGAGCTGTCGCGCAATCCGGGCCCCCGGGCGCTGTCCTATTTCGACGCGGTGCCCCGGTCGTGGCATCTTGACCCGACGCGGCCCTATCCCCTGCCGATGATCGACCTTGCGGCCGGCCGCGACCGGGCCCTTGTGGCCTACCAGCAACGAAACACTTGAGTAGCGCGCCCGCTTCTGGAATCTTAACCAAAACAAGACCACCCGGGGGGGTGACACATGGACGTTCAGACATCGACCAAGGGCCAGACCGGCCTGCCGCGCTACTTCGCTTCGGTGTTCGAGGTTTCGAAGGCGCTGAAACATGGGCGGCTGGACTTTGTGATGCCCGACGGCCGCCGCTTTCGCGTGGTGGCCAAAGGTGCCGGCCCGATCGGGGAAATCGTGGTCCACGATCCCGACATCTTTGCCCGCCTGATCCGCGAAGGCGACCTTGGCTTTTGCGAGGCCTACCTGGATGGCGGCTGGAGCACCCCCGATCTGCAGGCCCTGATGGACCTTCTGCATCAGGACAATGACGAGGTGTACAACGGCTTTCCCGGCATGGGTCTGGTAAGGTTCTACGAAAGGCTCCGCCATCTGATGCGGGCCAACACCAAGACCCAAAGCCGCAAGAACATCGCCTATCACTATGATTTGGGGAATGAATTTTACAAACTCTGGCTGGACGACACCATGACCTATTCCGGTGCCCTGTTCCGGTCGGGGCAGGAGAATCTTGAAAAGGCCCAGACCCAGAAATACGCCTCGATGGTCGATCAGATGGGGGTCAAGCCCGGCGACCACATCCTGGAGATCGGCTGCGGCTGGGGCGGTTTTGCCGAATTCGCCGCACGCGAGCGCGGATTGCGGGTGACCGGTCTGACCATCTCTCAGGCCCAGCATGACTATGCGGTCGAGCGGATGCGGCGGGCGGGGCTGGCCGACAAGGTCGAGATCAAGTTGCAGGATTACCGCGACGAAACCGGACAATATGACGGCATCGCCAGCATCGAGATGTTCGAAGCCGTGGGCGAGAAATACTGGCCGACCTACTTCGCCACCGTGCTGAACCGGCTGCGTCCGGGGCGCAATGCCACGCTGCAGATCATCACGATTCGCGAAGACCGCTTTGCCAGCTATCGAAAATCGGTGGACTTCATCCAGAAATACATCTTTCCGGGCGGCATGCTGCCCTCGCCCACCGTGTTGCGCCGCGAGGTTGAAAAGGCCGGGCTCAAGGTGCTGGGCTCCATCGAGTTCGGCAAAAGCTACAGCCAGACCCTGCGGCGCTGGCACGATGTCTTCAACACCCGCTGGAGCGACGTGGCCGGCATGGGCTTTGACGATCGCTTTCGGCGGATGTGGAATTTCTATCTGACCTCTTGCGCCGGGGCCTTCGAAGGCGGCAACTGTGATGTGACCCAGATCACCGTGACCAAGCCCAACTGAGAGGAACGCCGCATGCCCACCGCCGCAAAGTTCGTGGCAGCCCTGGCGCTGGCCATCGTGATGCTTGTGGCGACGGTCAATTACATTCCGAACCTGCCCGACGGGACCCAGATTCACCGAATCCGTGAAATCGCCGCTGCCATCGGATTTGTCTGCGGCTGGTGGATCATCGGGCCGCAGCCGGGTCACACCCTGGCCGAAAGCCTGTCGAACGGATTGAAGGGGGCGCTGGTTGCGACCTTCTGGGTCCTGATGGTGGCGGCCTCTTTTACCATGATCCAGCGCTCGATCCGGATGATGTATGACGGGGTGATGGATGCGGTTCTGGGGGTGTTTCAGCAACTGGTCGACTTCGGCTCGCTGATCTTTACGCCGGGTGTGCTGGGCGTTGTGGTGATCGGGGGCATGGGGGTTGGGGCCGTCGCCCGCGCGACGGCGCGCCGCTGGTCGTGACGGATCTTCGTTTTTCAGGGCCCCTTGCAAACCCGGCGCTGCGGGCGATCGTGGTCGGCCGTGCGGTCGAAGCCGATGCCGGTCAGGTTTCGGGACTGAGCCCGGACGAAGTGGCGCGTGTCGTTCATTTCCATCTTGCCACGACCGGACAGGACCCGACCCTGCCCGGCGGGGGGCTGGATTGCCGGGGGGCCGATGAGATCATGGAACTGCGGGGCAAGGTTTCTCCGCAGGCCCTGTTTGCGCGGCGGACCCCCCTTCTGGTGCGCGCCGCCTCGCGCGTTCGGGCCGGAAATCCCGCAGCACCGGCCACCTTGCGCCATGATCCGGGGCAGGCCGATCTGACCGTGCAGGCCTCGCGCCAGCCCTATGGCCAGTTCTTTGCGGTCGAGGAATACGACCTGCGCTGGCGCCGCTTTGACGGTCAGATGAGCAGGGTCGCCACCCGCGCGGTCTTTGTGTCGGGCGATGCCGTCACGGTCCTGCCCTATGATCCTCGGCGCGACCGGGTGCTGGTGGTGGAACAGTTCCGCGCCGGTCCCTTTGCGCGCGGCGATGGCCAACCCTGGCAGATCGAGGCGATTGCCGGGCGGATCGATCCCGGCGAGACGCCCAAGCAGGCCGCGCGCCGGGAGGCGGTGGAAGAGGCCGGCCTGAAGCTGGGTGCGCTGCGGTTCGTGGCGGGCTATTATCCCAGCCCCGGGGCCCTGTCGGAATACATCCATTCCTATGTCGCCCTCGTCGACCTGCCCGATGCCGCGGCGGGCGTCTTTGGTCTGGCCGATGAACACGAGGACATTCGCGGCCATCTCCTGGGGTTAGACCAGCTTCTGGCCCTGATCCAAAGCGGCGAGGTTTCCAATTCGCCGCTGATCCTGACCGCCTGGTGGCTGGCCGCGAACCGTGACCGGCTTGGCGCAGGATCACAGGGCGAAACCGGGGAGCCAGCCCCCCGGAGTTGAATTTCAGGGAAATTCAACTCTTCCCCCCGGGATATTTGCGTCAAGATGAAGGCAGTTTGCCCAGCCAAGGGCGACCGGCGCGCTTGCATCTGCGCAAAGGTTGGGCCGTGGCGTTACAGCGCCAGCCTGGTCCAGGCCGCGTTTCGCGCGGAACTGCGCACGCAGGCATCGACAAAGGCCACGCCTTCCAGCCCCTCCTGCAACCCCGGAAAATTCACCGCAGCGTCCAACGCTTCGCCGGTCCGGCGTGCGATGATTGCCCGCGCCGCCTCGGCGTAGATGTTGGCAAAGCCCTCGAGATAGCCTTCGGGGTGGCCCGAGGGGATGCGGGTGACGCGGGCCGCCGCCGCCCCCGAGCCCGGCCCCCCCCGCGTCAGCCGGTAGGCGGGCTGACCCAGGGGGCTGACCCACAGGTAATTGGGGTTCTCCTGATGCCATTCCAGCCCGCCTTTGGTGCCGTAGATCTTGATCTTCAGCCCGTTTTCCTCGCCCGCCGCGACCTGAGAGCACCACAGCATGCCACGTGCGCCATTGGTATAGCGCATCAGGACATGGCCGTTGTCATCGACCCGGCGCCCCGGCACGAAAGACTGCAGATCGGCCGCAAGGGTATCGAGCGTCAGGCCCGACATGTAATTGGCCAGATTGAAGGCATGGGTGCCGATATCGCCGGTCGAGCCGCCCGCACCGGACCGCGCCGGGTCGGTGCGCCAGTCGGCCTGCTTCTGCCCGGTCTGTTCGATGGCCTCGGTCAGCCAGTCCTGAATGTATTGGACGTTGACCAGCCGGATGTCACCCAGATCGCCCGCCGCAATCATCTCGCGCGCCTGACGGACCATGGGATAGCCGGCGTAATTATGCGTCAGGGCAAAGACCACGCCACTGGCCCGCGCCGCCTTGGCCAGCTTTTTGGCCTCTGGCAGGGTGGCGGTCAGGGGCTTGTCGCAGATCACATGGATGCCGCGCTTCAGGAACTCCAGCGCGGCGGGGGCGTGCATGTGGTTGGGCGTCACGATGGCCACGGCCTCGATCCCGTCCTTCCGGCGCGCCTCGCGCTGCGCCATCTCGGCAAAAGAGCCATAGCTGCGCGCCACGCCCAGATCGGCGGCCGAGGCGGCCGATTTTTCGGGGTCGGACGAAAACGCGCCTGCGACCAGCTCGTACTGGTCATCCAGCCGGGCGGCAATGCGGTGCACGGCACCGATGAAGGCCCCACGACCGCCGCCGACCATTCCAAGGCGGATGCGGGGCGCGCGGGCAACGTGGGCGGCGGAGATGGCCATATCAAGGGGTCCTTTCAGAGGGTCATATGCGACTTTATCAGGGTGATGGCGGTCAGGGCCAGCGCAAGTTCATCGTCAAACAGCCGGCGCCAGATGCGGGTGGCAGCGGCGATTTCGGGAAGGGACTGGCCAAAGGCCTCGACCGAGATCCAGTGGTCAAAACCGCCGGACTGCAGCGTTTGCAACGCCGCCACAAGTGCGGCGTGGCCGGTCCCGGGCGTGCCGCGGTGGTTCTCGGACAGATGAAAATGCGCGACGGCGGGCAGGCTGTCGCGCAGGGCGCGCGTCGGATCGCCCTCTTCGATATGGGCGTGGAAGGTGTCGTAAAGGTAGCCGTAGTTGGCGCGCCCGACCTCGGCCACCAGACGCGCGGCATCCGAGGCGGTGGTCAAGGCATAGCATTCGAACCGGTTCAGCGGCTCGACTGCCAGGCGCAGGTCGGGGCCGGCGCGGTCCGCCATGGCGCGGTGGGCGACCACCAGCCGCGCCCATTCCGCCGCCGTGATCCCCCGCCCGGTGAACCGGCCAAGGGGCTGGGTGAAGGGGCCGGCAATCACCCCTGCGCCCATTTCCTGCGCCATGTCCACAATCCAGAGCAAATGGTCAGCACCGCGCCGCGCGACGGCGGCATCCTCGGACAAGGGGTTGTGGGCCGCGTCCGGCAGGGTGCCGATCAGCGCCGGAACCAGCCCCGCATCGCGCACCATCTGCCCCGCCGCGCGGGCCTGCCTTGCGGTGCCTTCAAAGAACGGCACCTCGACACCGCCATAGCCCATGGCCTTCAAGCCGGCCAGCACCGGGCCCTGCGCCGGTTCCAGCCGCGCCGTCCACAAGAGCAGGTTGATGCCGATGATCACGCCGCAAGCGCCTTCACTTTGATCCAAATACCCCACGGGGGGCGCGGGCCGGGGCCCTGGGCTCCGGCCCGCAGCGGGGGTGTGAAACCCCCGTCTTGCTACGCCTGGTCCAGCCCCATCATCCGCCGGTTCGCGGCGCGGTCGGTTCCGGCATCCGCAAAGTCGTCAAAGGCCTTTTCGGTGACGCGGATGATGTGGTTGCGCACGAACTCCGCCCCCTCGCGCGCGCCGTCCTCGGGGTGTTTCAGACAGCATTCCCACTCCACCACGGCCCAGCCCGCGAAATCATGCTGCGCCAGTTTGGAGAAGATGCCACCGAAATCGACATGGCCATCGCCCGGACTGCGGAACCGGCCCGCGCGGTTGATCCAGCTTTGAAAACCGCCATAGACGCCCTGCCGTCCCGTGGGGTTCAATTCGGCATCCTTGACGTGGAACATCTTGATCCGATCGTGGTAGATGTCGATGTGGTCCAGATAATCCAGCGCCTGAAGGACATAGTGGCTGGGGTCGTACAGCATGTTGGCGCGAGCGTGGTTGTTCACCCGCTCCAGAAACATCTCGAAGGTCACGCCGTCGTGCAGGTCCTCGCCGGGATGGATTTCGTAGCAGACATCGACGCCCATCTCCTCGGCATGGTTCAACAGAGGTGTCCAGCGGCGGGCCAACTCGTCAAAGGCTTCCTCCACCAGACCCGCCGGGCGCTGCGGCCAGGGGTAGAGATAGGGCCAGGCGAGCGCGCCCGAAAAGGTGGCGTGTTCGCTCAGCCCCAGATTGCGGCTGGCGGTCAGCGCCTTCTTGACCTGATCGACCGCCCATTCGGCCCGCGCCTTGGGGTTGCCGCGCACCTGCGGGGCGGCAAAACCGTCAAACTGAGTGTCATAGGCCGGGTGAACCGCGACAAGCTGGCCCTGAAGATGGGTCGAAAGCTCGGTGATCCGGATGCCGTTGTCAGCGGCCTGGCCAGTGATCTCGTCGCAATAGGTCCTTGAGGTTGCGGCGCGGTCAAGGTCGAACAGGCGCGCGTCCCACGACGGGATCTGCACGCCGACATAGCCGCAGTCGGCGGCCCATTTGGTGATGGCGCCGAACGAGTTGAAAGGGGCGGCGTCGCCGGCGAACTGGGCAAGGAAAAGGGCAGGGCCCTTGATGGTCTTCATGGTTGGCTCCTTAGGGGCGGGCGTCGATGATGCCGGTCTTGAAATCGGACAGGGTGGGGATCTGCAGGTCCTGCGCCAGTTCGGGCGCGCGGCCTTCGATCGCGGCCATGACGGCGCGGGCGACAAAATTGCCGGCCCGCGCGACATCTTCGCGCCCCACGATGATTTCGGGGCGGAAGCGGTGCAGAAAGTCGATGGCCTCTTTCGAGGCAAGGTCGAAATCGTGGCCGATCCTGAAGCCGCAGCGCTCTGCCCCGCTGACGGCGGCCATGGCACCGGTCGTCGAGCCGGAAATCATCGCATCCGGGCGCGGGCCCTGGGCCATGCGCAAGCTGACGGCGTTTTCGATGGCCTGGGCCGAACTGTCCGAGGTGACGGTGTCGGCCAGCTCGAACAAGAGACCGCGCGCCGCGCATTCCTGGGACGCGCCCGTGATCATGTGCCGCGCGTACATCTGCGCCCGGGGGGGGGCGATCATGTAGACACGCTTGCGGCCCCGGTCTGCGAGCGCCGCGACGGCAAGGCGGCCGAAGGATTCGTTGTCATAGTCGAAATAGGGGTGATCCACCCCCATGTTGGTGCGGCCATGGGTGGCAAAGGGAAATCCGCGATCGACCATGAACCGGATGCGGCTGTCGTCGGGCTGGGTCTGGTTCAGGATGATGCCGTCCGCGGATTCGGTTTCCACGATGTAGCGCACCGGGTCCAGCGGGTCCTGATCGGGGAAAAAGGGCATGACGACCAGATGATAGGCGGTCCCCCGCAGCGCTTCGGCGATGGCGTAGATCAGTTTTGACGTGTGGTTCATCACATCGGTTTCGGTCGACAGCACCAGGGCAATCACATTGGTCTTGCCCGTGCGCAGACGCACCGCCGCCCGGTTCTGCCGATAGCCCAGACGCTCGGCCGCTTCGCGCACCCGGCGCTTGGTTTCCTCGCCGATGTCGGGGGCATCCTTCAAGGCCCGGCTGACGGTGGCCACGGCAAAGCCCGTCGCCTCGGCAATGGTCTTCAGCGTCGGTCGCGCTGATTCGGGATGATGCGGTCCACGTTCGGTCATGTCGGTCATTCCGGGCCGGAAAGGCCCCGTCGGGAAGAATAGGCGGCCTGGTGATTCGCTGTCCGTCTCCCGTTTCCGGGGTGGCGCGGGTCGATCACGCTGCACAGCGGCATGCAACGATTTCAACGTCTTTCCGCGCTGCGGCGCGGGGGTTTGGACAGGGGATCACAGCAAGACCAAGATCGTATCAAGCCCATAAAAAATGCGGGCCACAAGCGAAAAGATTGCTTGATTGGCAAAACTATAACGTTATAGAAATTACCTATAACGATTTAGAAACTGGGAGGAGACCCTATGAAGACCTGGAAAATCGCCGCGCTGATGCTGACGGTGGCTGCACCCACCGCGTCGTTTGCGACGGATCTGGAAGTAACCCACTGGTGGACCTCGGGCGGCGAAGCTGCGGCCGTGGCCGAACTGGCCAAGGCGTTTGACGCCTCGGGCGACCATTGGGTTGACGGCGCCATCGCCGGTTCGGGCGGCACCGCGCGTCCGATCATGATCAGCCGGATCACCGGGGGCGACCCGATGGGGGCCACCCAGTTCAACCATGGCCAGCAGGCGCTGGAACTGGTTCAGGCTGGGCTGATGCAGGACATCACCGACGTGGCCGAAGCCAACAACTGGAAAGAGATCGTCTTCCCGCCATCGCTTCTGGATGCCTGTACCGTGGACGGCAAGATCTATTGCGCCCCGGTGAACATCCACTCGCCCGAGTGGCTGTGGCTGTCCAACAAGGTCTACAACGATCTGGGTATTCCGGTTCCCACGAACTGGGGTGAATTCGTCGCCTCCGCTCCGGCGGTCGAAGCGGCGGGCAAGATCCCGCTGGCCTTGGGCAACCAGTCCTGGCAGTCGAACCTGGCCTTCGGGGCGATCACCATCGCCATCGGCGGTCTGGACCTGTGGAAAGAAGTGAACGTCAACAAGAACATGGAAGCGGCCGCCGGCCCGGACATGCTCAAGGTCTTCCAGGCTGCGGCCGACGCCCGCAAACTGGCCGCCAAGTCGACGGTCCAGGACTGGAACCAGGCCACCAATCTTGTGATCACCGGCGAGGCCGCCGGCCAGATCATGGGGGACTGGGCGCAGGGCGAGTTCCAGGTTGCAGGCCAGGTGGCCGGTAAGGACTATACCTGCCTGCCGGGTCTGGGTGTGAACGAATACATCTCGACCGGCGGCGACGCCTTCTACTTCCCGCTGAACAAGGACCCGGAAATCACCGCCGCTCAAAAGCGTCTGGCGGCCTTGCTGGTCTCGCCCGAAGTGCAGGTTGCCTTCAACCTCAAGAAAGGCTCGCTGCCGATCCGCGGCGACGTTGATCTTTCGGCAGCCAACGACTGCATGAAGAAGGGCCTTGCGATCCTTGCCAAGGGCAACATCGTGCCGGGTGGCGACATGGTCTGGTCGCCGGACGTTCAGACCCAACTGGGGGACCTGCAGGTCGAATTCTGGAAGTCGCAGGACATGACCCCGGAAGCGGCGCAAGCCAAGTACGTCGAGATCCTGTCAGCCGGTCTCTGATCCGGACTGAAACGACGAAGAGCCGTCCGCACGCGGGCGGCTCTTTCATCACCGAAACTTGGGGGAGGTAGGCGATGGCCACCACGGCGCGGGCGAACCGGTGGGTTCGAAACCTGAACGCAAAGATCGCGGCCCTGCCGATGGTCCTGACGACCCTGGTCGTCTTCATCGGCGGAACGATCTGGACCGTCGTCTATTCGTTCACCAACTCCAAGCTGCTGCCCCGGTTCGAATTCGTCGGCTTCGCGCAATACGAGCGTCTGTGGTCCAACTCGCGCTGGATGCAGTCGATCGACAACCTTGCCGTTTACGGGATATTTGCCCTGATCTTCACCCTGTCGATGGGGTTTCTGCTGGCGGTGCTGATGGATCAGAAGATCCGCTTCGAAGACACTTTCCGCACCATCATGCTGTATCCCTTCGCCCTGTCCTTCATCGTGACGGGACTGGTCTGGCAATGGATCCTGAACCCCGAATTCGGGCTTCAGTCGATCGTGCGGGGCTGGGGCTGGGAAAGTTTCGTCTTCGATCCGCTGTATAACCCCGACATCGTGATGTACGGGCTCTTGATCGCCGGATTGTGGCAGGGCACCGGGTTCATCATGTGCATCATGCTGGCGGGTCTGCGCGGCATCGACGAAGACATCTGGAAAGCCACCCGCGTCGACGGCATTCCAACCTGGAAGACCTATGTCGTGGTGATCATTCCCATGATGCGCCCGGTCTTCATCACCACGCTGGTGCTGATCACGGCGGGCATCATCAAGCTTTATGATCTGGTCGTGGCGCAAACCTCGGGCGGGCCGGGATTGGCCAGCCAGGTGCCGGCCATGTATGTCTATGACTATCTGTTCACCGCGCAGAACCTGGGTCAGGGCCTTGCGGCATCGACCATGATGCTGATCAGCGTTCTGGTGGTGCTGATCCCCTGGGCTTACCTGGAATTCGGAGGCAAGAAGAATGGCTGACGCAAGCGCTGCCCAGACAATGCCTGGGCCGGGCCCGAGCGGGGCCAAACCGCGCCGCCGGTTGTCGGGTCGCAACATCATGATCTACGGCATCCTGTTCGTGATGTGCGTCTATTACATCCTGCCCCTGTGGGTGATGATCATGACCTCGCTGAAGGGGATGCCGGAGATTCGTCTGGGCAACATCTTTTCCCCGCCCGTCGAGATCACCTTTCAGCCCTGGGTCAAGGCCTGGTCCGAGGCCTGCACCGGCCTGAACTGCGAAGGCCTGTCGCGCGGCTTCTGGAATTCGGTGCGCATCCTGATCCCTTCGGTGATCCTGTCGATCGCGGTGGCCTCGGTGAACGGCTATGCGCTGGTCAACTGGCGGTTCAAGGGGTCGGACGTGTTCTTTACCGTCCTGATCTTCGGGTCCTTCATCCCCTATCAGGTGATGTTGTATCCCATCGTGATCCTGCTGCGCGAAATGGGGATTTACGGCACGCTCTGGGGTCTGGTTCTGGTGCATACCATCTTTGGAATGCCGATCCTGACGCTGCTGTTCCGCAACTACTTTTCCTCAATCCCGGAAGAGCTGTTCAAGGCTGCAAGGGTTGATGGGGCGGGGTTCTGGGGCATCTATTTCCGCATCATGATGCCGATGAGCCTGCCGATCTTCGTGGTGGCCATCATCCTTCAGGTGACGGGCATCTGGAACGACTTCCTGTTCGGCGTCGTCTACACCAAGCCCGACCTTTACCCGATGACGGTTCAGTTGAACAACATCGTCAACTCGGTGCAGGGGGTCAAGGAATACAACGTCAACATGGCGGCCACCATGCTGACCGGCCTCGTGCCCCTTGTGATCTACTTCATCTCCGGCAAACTTTTCGTTCGCGGCATCGCCGCCGGCGCCGTGAAAGGCTAAGACATGACAAACTCCATCGAAGTCAAGGACCTGACGCTGAACTTCGGCGCGACCTCGGTTCTGAAGAACATGAACCTTGATGTGGCCGAGGGCGAATTCATCGTTCTTCTGGGACCCTCGGGCTGCGGCAAGTCCACGCTTTTGAACTGTCTCGCCGGGCTGTTGGACATCACCGACGGTCAGATCTGGATCAAGGGCCAGAATGTGACCTGGGCCGAACCTTCGGATCGCGGCATCGGAATGGTGTTTCAGTCCTACGCGCTGTATCCGCAGATGACGGTGCGCGGGAACATGTCCTTTGGCCTGAAAAACGCCCGGGTCCCCAAGGACGAGATTGCAAAGCGCGTGGCGCGCGCCGCCGAGATCCTGCAGATCGAACCGCTTCTGGACCGCAAGCCTGCGGCCCTGTCGGGTGGCCAGCGTCAGCGGGTCGCCATCGGCCGGGCCCTGGTGCGCGACGTCGATGTGTTCCTGTTCGACGAACCCCTGTCGAACCTTGACGCCAAACTGCGCAGCGAGTTGCGGGTGGAAATCAAGCGGCTGCACAACCGCCTGAAAAACACCATGGTCTATGTGACCCACGACCAGATCGAGGCGCTGACCCTGGCCGACCGCATCGCGGTCATGCGCGGCGGCATCATACAGCAGCTTGCCGCTCCGCAGGAAATCTACAACCGTCCGACCAACCTGTTCGTGGCCGGGTTCATCGGCTCTCCGTCGATGAACTTTTTCCATGGCAAGACCACCCAAGGCGGCATGGCCTTTGAAGCGGGGGGCAACAGGCTTGACCTTGCGGACTACGAAGGCGGCGCGGTCGGTGCGCGCGAAAAGGTGATCCTGGGGCTGCGGCCCGAGCATCTGGAAATTGTCGACACCGCCGAGCCGGGAAGAACCCTGCCCGCCACGGTCGAGATCGACGAGCCGATGGGCGCGGACAGTCTGGTCTGGTTGCGCGTGGGTGATGTGCCGGTCTCGGTCCGGGTTCCGGTTGAACAGCGCCCCGAGCACGGCAAAGAGGTGCATCTGCGGGTGCATATTTCCAAGGCGTCGATCTTTGACACGACGAGCGAACAAAGGATCTGAACCATGCTGGATCTTGGCGGTCCCTGGTCGCTTTCGGATGAAAGCGGGGAGCATTGTGTTGCCCTGACCTTGCCGGGCGACGGCATTTCGGCGCTGCACGCTGCGGGGGCGATCCCCGATCCCTATTGGGGTCGCAACGAATATGACCTGCGCTGGATCTGTGCGCGCGACTGGGTGGCGCGGCGCAGTTTTGCGGTGGATCGCACCGATCAGGTTCTGGTGGTGTCGATGTTGGACACGCTGGCGGAAATCACGGTGAACGGGGTGACGGTTCACGCCTCGGATTCGATGTTCCGCAGCTTTCGCATTGATCTGTCAGGGGTTTTGAGGCGGGGGGCGAACGAGATCGCCATCACCTTCCGCTCGGTTTCCAAAGAGGCCGATGCGCGGCAGGCGCGTCAGCCGTATTTCGTGCCCTTCAGTGCCAACAACACCCCCATCGGCAACGGCAACATGCTGCGCAAACCCAGTTGCGATTTCGGCTGGGACTGGAACATCGCGCTGGCAAGTTTCGGGGTCTACGGCGACCTGTATCTGGAGCCGCTGGCGCAGGCGCGCATCGCGTCGGTGGTGGTGGCGCAAAGCCACGCACCGGACCGCGCCACGGTCACGGTCACGGCCAGAGTTGAAGGCGACGCCGAGGGTCAAAGCGTGGCGGTTTCCCTGTGCGGTCAGACCTGCACGGCGGTGGTGGCGCGCGGGGTGGCCGTGGCCACGCTGGCGATTGACCCGCCGCAAATGTGGTGGCCGGCCGGGCAGGGCGCGCAGGTGCTGCATGATCTGACGGTGACCTTGGGCGATCAGGTGGAGCGTCGCCGCATCGGCCTGCGCGACATGGCCCTGATTGCGGAAAAGGATGCCATCGGGCGCGGGTTCAAATTCCGCGTCAATGGCCGCGATGTCTTTGCCAAGGGCGCGAACTGGATTCCCGCCGACGCGCTGTCGGGGCGCATCACGGTCGCCGCAACCCGCGATCTGCTGCAATCGGCGGTGGATGCCAACATGAACATGATCCGCGTCTGGGGCGGTGGCCGGTACGAGCCGACATGGTTTTACGACCTGTGCGACGAGATAGGCCTGATGGTCTGGCAGGATTTCATGTTCTCCTGCCACATCTACCCCTCGGACGAGGTCTTTCTGGCGGATGTCGCGCAAGAGGTGCGCGAACAGGCGCTGCGGCTGAACCATCATGCCTGTCTGGCGGTCTGGTGCGGCGACAATGAATTGATCGGCGCGCTGACCTGGTTCCCCGAAACCCGCGCCAACCGCGATCTGTATCTGGTGGGCTATGACCGGCTGAACCGCACGATCGAAACGGCGCTGAAGGCAGCGGTGCCGGGG
The DNA here is from genome assembly GCA_031371185.1 of Paracoccaceae bacterium. Classification (GTDB taxonomy): domain Bacteria; phylum Pseudomonadota; class Alphaproteobacteria; order Rhodobacterales; family Rhodobacteraceae; genus CAIYZT01. The sequence goes on from JANMJC010000572.1 coordinate 13,053, forward strand.
GCGGTGTGGTGGCCGTCCTCGCCCTCGCCCGGGCCGATGGATTTCGGCGACGCCTGGCACGACGACAGCAAGGGCGACATGCATTTCTGGTCGGTCTGGCACGAGGGCCG
>JANMJC010000592.1:0-1628 GCA_031371185.1 Paracoccaceae bacterium
CTGCGCAATGCCTGGGGCGGGGGCGATGCGATCTGGCTGGACCCGGGGATTGCGGCCGAATTTGCCGTGGCCGCTCTGCCCGCGAACCGGTGGGACGTTTGGCACGGCCTGCAAACCTTGGGCATCGACATGGCAGTGCAAAGTGCCAAAGGGCGGCGCAAGCAGGTGCTGCTCGCCGACATGGACAGCACCATGATCCAGCAGGAATGCATCGACGAACTGGCCGACGAAGCCGGGGTGGGCGCGCATGTGGCCGCGATCACGGCGCAGGCGATGAACGGCGAGTTGGACTTCGAGGCGGCGCTGATCGAACGGGTGGCACTTTTGCGCGGTCTGCCCGAAGCGGCGATTGCCCGCGTCCTTGCCACGCGCATCACCCCGATGCCGGGCGGCCCGGCCCTTGTGGCCACGATGAAGGCCAACGGGGCCCATACCGCGCTGGTTTCCGGCGGTTTTACCGCGTTCACCAGCTCGGTTGCCGCGAAGCTGGGATTTGACGAGGACCGCGCCAACACCCTCCTGACCGAAGCCGGGGTTCTGACCGGCGAGGTTGCGCGCCCGATCCTTGGCAAGGCCGCCAAGGTGCAGGCCTTGCAAGACATCGCGGCCCGGCTGAACCTGACCCCGGCGCAGGTGATGGCGGTGGGCGACGGGGCCAACGATCTGGGAATGCTCGGGCTTGCGGGCGCGGGTGTGGCCCTGCATGCCAAACCCTCGGTCGCCGCCCGATGCGACCTGCGGGTGAACCACGGCGATCTGACCGCGCTCTTGTATCTGCAAGGCTATGCGCGCGACGAGTTCGTGCTGTGATCCTGCGCGATGCAACCGTCGGTGATGCGCCCGCGATGGCGGAAATCCTGAACCGGATCATCGAGATCGGCGGCACCACGGCCCATCAGCGCGCCCTGACCCCCGACGAGGTCTGCACCTATTACATCGCCGGGCCGGGGGTTGAAACCTCGGTCGTGGCGCAGGAGGGCGACCGGATGGCGGGTTGGCAATCGGTCGGGCTGTGGCAGGACGAGATGCACATCGGCACCTTCGTGCGTCCCGGGGGGCAGGCTAGGGGCGTGGGCCGCGCGCTGTTCGCGCAGACCTGCCAGAGGGCGCAGGCGCGCGGGCTGACGCGGATCATCGCCCATATCCGGGCCGACAACGGCGCGGGGCTGGCCTATTACGCGCGGTTGGGCTTTCGCGACTGCGGGGTTGACCCAGCTTTCGCGCTGGACGACGGCACCGTCGTCGGGCGCGTTTTCCGCGCCTTTGATCTGGGCCCTGCCGCCGGTGTTTGAGGTTTCCACCCAGATTGCCCTGATATTGATCGGCGCGGCCTTTCTGGCCGGGTTTGTCGATTCCATCGCCGGGGGTGGCGGGATGATCACGGTCCCGGTGCTGTTGCTGTGCGGGGTAAGCCCGGTGCAGGCGCTTGCCACCAACAAGCTGCAGGGCGCCTTCGGGTCCGGAACCGCCGCTGTCGCTTATGCAAGGGCGGGTCTGGTCGATCCCCTCGGCCAATGGAAAATGGCGCTGGTGGCAGGGCTTGCTGCCGGGGCGGGGTCACTTTTGGCGCAGGTTCTGCCGCCCGATCTTCTGCGCGCCGTGATGCCCTATTTCCTGATCGCCGTGGC
>JANMJC010000002.1:0-2468 GCA_031371185.1 Paracoccaceae bacterium
GACGTGCACGAATCGGCCGCCGTGGCGCTGACGGTGTAGACGCCGGGGCCGAGCGTGCGGACGACCGGGTTGCCCTGCGCGTCGCGCAGCGTGTCGCCGTTGAAGTCCCAGTCGACGGCGATGGGCGCAGTGCCGCCGCTCGTGGCGAGGCTGAACGCCCGACCCAACGACGACGATGTTGCGGACGCCGGGCACTGCGGATTTCGGTGCGGGACCCGGGCGGCCCTGCGCGGCGGCCTGGCCGGTGGGGGGCGCCATTGCGGGCGATTTGTCGGAGGTCAGCGACACCATGACCTTGCGGCCCTGCCCCACGGCCTCGGCGGCCTGCTGGGCGGCGACGCGCGCCGGGCCGAACGCGGCCTCCATGCCGGGCTGCACCGAGATAGCGAGCGCAATGGCGCTCTTGGTGACGATGATTTCGGAGAGGCCGGAATAGCCGGCGAGGGTACCGCCGCCGGGAATTTCGACGTGCGCCAGAGCCGCTTTGACGGCTCCGGCGATTTCGGTGTGGGCCACTAGAGGATCGACTGGCCGGTCGATTTCCAGTCCTTCACGAACTGCTCGAGACCGCTCTTGGTCAGCGGGTGCTCGGCGAGCTTGTAGATGACCGGCGGCGGGATGGTCGCCACGTCGGCACCCGCGAGTGCCGCCTGCGTCACGTGGTTGGCCGAGCGGATCGAGGCCGCGAGGATCTGGGTGGTGAAGTTGTAGTTGTCGTAGATGGCGCGGATCTGCTCGATCAGCTCCATGCCCTCGAGGTTGATGTCGTCGAGCCGGCCGATGAAGGGCGAGATGAAGGTGGCCCCGGCCTTGGCTGCGACAAGCGCCTGATTGGCGCTGAAACACAGGGTGACGTTGACCATCTTCCCTTCGTCTGACAGGACCTTGCAGGCTTTCAACCCGTCCCAGGTCAAGGGCACCTTGACCGCGATGTTCGGGGCAATCGCGGCCAGTTTGCGGCCCTCGGCGATCATCTCGTCGGCGGTCAGGGCCACAACTTCGGCCGATACCGGGCCTTCGACAAAGCTGCAGATCTCACGCGTGACCTCCAGAATGTCGCGGCCCGATTTCAGGATCAGCGAGGGGTTGGTGGTGACACCATCGACCATGCCAAGCGCGTGCAATTCGCGGATGGCTTCGACATCGGCGCTATCGACAAAGAATTTCATGGGGGGAGTCCTTACGGGTTCTGCGATCAGGGTTGCGAGTGGGTCGCCCGGGGTTTACCCCAAAAGCGGCGACAGTGAAAGACTGGTGAAAGCGCGAACCGTGACAGAACGTAACTTCGAGCCCGATGATCTGGTGGCGGTATTGACCACCGAGCCTTTGGGGCGGTTGCTGGATTACAAGGCGCCCGAGGGCGGCTGCGGGACCGGCGATTTCGTCGAGGTGCCCTTGGGGCCGCGCCGGGTGCTGGGCGTGGTCTGGGGGGCCGGCGAGGGCCGCTTTGATCCGGCAAGGATTCGCCCCATTGCCCGGGTGCTGGATGTGCCGCCGATGCGCGCCGAGATGCGGTCGTTTCTGATCCGGGCGGCCGACTATACCCTGACCCCCCATGAGGCGATGCTGCGACTGGCCACCCGCGCGCCCGGGTTGCAGGACCCGCCTGGTGCGCGCAAGGTTTACCGGCTGGCGGGGCCGGTGCCCAACCAGATGACCGAGGCGCGCTTTCGGGTGATCGAGGCCCTGCGGCGCTTTGGCGGGGCCTCGGTGACGATTGGCGAATTGGCCGATGAGGCGGCCTGCGGTGCGTCGGTGATCAAGGCGCTGGTCAAGTTGGGCATCGTGGCGGAAGACGATGCGCCGCGCGATCTGCCCTTTCCCGCCATGAACCCCGCGGGGTCGGCCACGCTGATCGGGGATCAGGTCGGCGCGGGCGATGCTTTGGTCGCGGCGGTGGGTGCCGATGCCTTTTCGGCCACCTTGCTGAAGGGCGTCACCGGATCGGGCAAGACCGAAGTCTATCTGGAAGCCGTGGCCGAATGTCTGCGCGCGGGGCGACAGGCGCTGGTCCTGTTGCCCGAAATCGCGCTGACGGCGGATTTTCTGCAGCGGGTCGAGGCCCGGTTCGGCGCGCGGCCCGCCGAATGGCATTCCGGCGTCACGATGATGGAGCGGCGCCGGGTGTGGAAGATGGTGGCGGCGGGGCAGGCGCAGATGGTGGTGGGCGCGCGCTCGGCCCTGTTCCTGCCGTTCCGCAAGCTGGCTCTGATCATCGTCGACGAGGAGCACGACGGCTCGTTCAAGCAGGACGACGGCGTGCGCTACCACGGCCGCGACGTCGCGCTGGTGCGGGCCCAGCGGGCGCGGGCGGTGTGCGTGCTCGGCTCGGCCACCCCGTAGCGCGACCCCAGATCCAGCCGCGCGTATTTGCCCGCCTCGACATTGGCCCAGGATTCCAGGCAGGGCGTGGCCGAGGACAGCACGATCGGGCAGCCGACAATACTGGCCCGCAGCACGGCCATGTC
>JANMJC010000026.1:0-2802 GCA_031371185.1 Paracoccaceae bacterium
ACCTCTGGGAGAGGTTCGGCCCCGGTCACATGGGAACCTGTCCACGAAACCGGTACAGCACCGACCACCTAAGGGCAGCGCCTGACCTGGGGCGGGCGAGAAGCGCCTGCCCCAGGGGCAGGTCAGGCGCTGCCCGGGGCCTTTGGGCCCCGCGCGGAGGGTGGCGCTGTCGCGTCTTGGCAGGCCCGGGAGGGCCCGCCAAACATCGGCCATTGTCCGTGAAACAATGGCTTGTGTTGCGACCTACCAGGTTGCCCCCCCGGGCCTCAAGCCAGAAGGCTGCTGCCCAGGACCAGAAACACCGCCGAGGTCCAGGCGAAAGCCGGGTCGTGCAGGCCCTCTCCCGTTTGCGCATCGTGGTTTTCGGCCATGCCATGGGCGTCGCACATCGCCACATAGCGCCGCGCGATGTCGGTGGCGGCAGTCTCTTGCCCGCAGCGGCGCAGCGCATCCACGAACAGCGCCGTGGTGGGCGCCCAGATCGGCCCGCGCCAATAGCCGTTGGCGCGGTACAAGGGACTGTCGGTGGCTTCGGTCGCAAGGCCGTGGGCCGTCAGATAGCGGCCCGGCGCCAGAAGGTCGCGCAACAGGGTGTCGCGCAGGGCGGCGGGCAGGCGGTTGCCCAAGGCTAGCGGCAGGAACAGCAACAGCGATTGCCCGGTCTGAACAGGGGCGCCGGTTTCGGTCAGTCGGGCGAAAAAGGCCGAACCATCCCACAGGCCGCCGATCAGGGCATTGCACAAATCGTTGGCGCGCAGCGTGGCGGCTTGCGCGGCATCGACCTGTCCAAGCGCCAGATGCAGGGCCGCGATCTCGTCCAGTTGCAGGATCAGGAAGGTGGCGAGGTCGGGGCTGGCCAGCGGTCCGCCCTGCGCAAAGCAGGTTGCATTGTCCCAGCCGGCATCATTGCCGTGGCGGTAGGCCGGCAGATTGCCCAGGCGCGGGCCGGACATCCAGAAGGCGACCTGAACCTCCAGCCAGCCCAGAACCTGCGCCATCCGGTCGCGGTCGTAAAACTGCGGCGCCGCCGCGCGCAAGCACGCAAAGGTCCAGCCGTGCACCGGCGGTTTGGTAAACGCCCAATAGGCAAAGCGGTCGTTGATGTAGTCGGGCAGCCGTCCCGACCCGTCCTGGGCGTTGAAGATCACCTGCATCTGGGCGAAGGCCGCTGCGGGGTCGCCCCTGGCAAAGGCGAGCGCCACAAAGCAATGATCCCACGACCAGATGTTGGTCATCCAGTTCTTCGACATGTAGACCGCAGGCAGGCTGAGCGCGCCTTCGGCTGGAACATGGGCCGACCACAGGATATAGCTGGCAAGAAGGTGCCCGGCGGCAAACTCGGGCGGGACCGGGGGCAAAGTGGCGCGAAACGCCGCAAAGTCAGCGGCCATCCGGGCGCGCGCCTCTGCGAACGGCGCCGCGACACGCGGTTTGGGCGCGATGCGGAACAGGTCGATCGACGCGGCCAGCCCGCCGTCGCCCGCCGACAGGTCGACCACGATTTCGTCGGATGACAGCCCGTTCCAACGGGCCTGCACCCGCAGGGTTCCGGCATCGGCGGCAATGTTGCAGCGCAGGTCCTGGGTCGCGATGCACAGATGGGCCGCGTCCCCGGACCCTTGGGCATAGTTGTATCTGCTCGCCCCCGCGCGCAGCCGCACCGTCAGCCCCTGCCCCGCGATCACCACCCGGTCGGCCCCGTCGAAGGCAAACCGCACCGCACCCCCCGGACCGCGCGCCGTCAGGCAATCGGGGGTCAGATGCCAGTCGGTCGCCCCCGGCACCTCGATCCGAAGCAACCGCCCCAGATCGGTGTGTTCATCGCCGCCGCGCAGATTGCGCAGCCAGAAGGCACCGTCGCCGTCGCCGTCGATCCACGAAATCGCGATAAAGCTGCCGCGACAGGAAAACGGCACTTTGCGCGGATCGAACATATCGTGGCGCCAGTCGGGCCAGTCCATGCCCTAACCCTTGATGCCAGAGGACAGGGAGCTGTCCATGATATATCGCTGCGCGGTCAGAAACAGCGCCAGCGGTGGCAAGCAAAGGATGATGGTCATCGCCGCAAGCGCGGTCAGGTTGGTGTCATGCAGCGTCTTGAAGCGCGCCAGACCCAAGGTCAGCGTGTACATGCTTTCGTCGTTCAGAAAGATCAGCGGACCCAGATAGTCGTTCCACGCCGCCAGAACCTGAAAGGTGCCCACCAGGATCAGCGCCGGCAGCATCAGCGGCAGATGGATCTTCCAGTAGATCTGGAACATGTTGGCCCCGTCCATCTTGGCCGCTTCGTCCAACTCTCGCGGGATCGACATGATGAACTGGCGCAGCAGAAAGATGAAGAACGGCGCGCCGAACCAGGCCGGCACGATCAGCGGCTTCAGCGTGTTGATCCAGCCGAGCCAGTTGAACTCCATGTACAGGGGGATCATCGTGACATCCCACGGCACCATCATCGCCGCCAGCAGCACCATGAACAGCGCGTTGCGGCCCGGAAAATCAAAGCGCGCAAAGCCGAAGGCCACCAGCGAGGACGACAACAACTGCCCGATGGTCGACAGGACCGTGACGATGACCGAGTTTTTCAGATAGGTGCCAAAGGGCTGCGCGCCCCAGGCATCGGCAAAATTGCCCCATTGCGCCTGCGCGGGCCACCAGGTGGGCGGCCAGGTCAGCAATTCGGGCTTGGCCTTGATCGCGGTGACAAGCGTCCAGTAAAACGGGAACAGAAACAGCAGGGTCACCCCCAGCAACGCGGCCCATTTGACAGCCAGTCGGAGTTTGGATTGGCCTTCCGTCATGGCT
>JANMJC010000036.1:0-6002 GCA_031371185.1 Paracoccaceae bacterium
GCCTCGTGGTCCACCCGCGAGGAGGTGTTGCGCACCTCGATGTACGGAACGGTATGGGCGCCGCAGTTGTCGCCGATCAGCAGCGAGTCACACTGGGTGTAATTGCGCGAGGTCTTCGGCTTGGGGTGCATCGACACCAGCCCGCGATAGGTGTTCTGCGCCCGCCCCGCCGAGATGCCCTTCGACACGATCCGCGATTTGGTATTGGCCCCCAGATGGATCATCTTGGTGCCGGTGTCGGCCTGTTGGGCGTTGTTGGCGATGGCGATGGAATAGAACTCGCCCTGCGACCCCTCGCCGCGAAGGATGCAGGACGGATATTTCCAGGTGATGGCCGAGCCGGTTTCAACTTGCGTCCACATCACACGGGCCCGGTCGCCCCGGCAATCGGCGCGTTTGGTGACAAAGTTGTAAATCCCGCCCTTGCCGTTCTCATCGCCCGGATACCAGTTCTGGACCGTGGAATATTTCACCTCGGCATCCTCCAGGATCACAAGTTCGACCACGGCGGCGTGCAGTTGGTGGGTGTCGCGCTTGGGCGCGGTACAGCCTTCCAGATAGGACACATAGCTGCCCTTGTCGGCGATGATCAGGGTGCGCTCGAACTGGCCGGTGTTCTCGGCGTTGATGCGGAAATAGGTCGACAATTCCATCGGGCAGCGGGTGCCGGGCGGGATGTAGACGAAAGAGCCGTCGGTAAAGACCGCGCAGTTCAGCGTGGCAAAGAAATTGTCGGTGGGTGGCACGACCGAGCCGATGTATTGCCTGACCAGATCGGGATGTTCGCGGATCGCTTCCGAGATCGAGCAGAAGATCACCCCGGCCTTGGCCAGTTCCGCCTTGAAGGTGGTGCCGACCGAGACCGAGTCAAACACGGCATCCACCGCCACGCGGCGCTCGCCCTCGGGGGCTTCGACGCCTGCCAGAAGCGCTTGTTCCTTCAGCGGAATTCCCAGCTTTGCATAGGTCGCAAGCAGCTTCGGATCGACCTCGTCCAGCGACTTCGGCCTGACGTTCATGCTTTTTGGTTTGGCGTAATAATACTGGTCCTGATAGTCGATGGTGGGGTAATTCACCATGGCCCAGGTCGGTTCTGTCATCTTCCGCCAGCGCTGATAGGCCGCCAGCCGCCAGTCCAGCATCCACTGAGGTTCGTTGTTCTTGCCCGAGATCAGCCGCACGATGTCTTCGGACAGACCCTTGGGGGCATAGTCCATCTCGATGTCGGTTTCCCAGCCGTATTTGTAGGTGCCGGACATGCCCTTGACGGTCTCGATGGTTTCCCGATCGACCCCGTCGCGCACTTCTGTTTCCATCACGGCCATCTCGTTCCTACCTTTCACGCGATCCGCGCGCGGATGCGCCTGTATTCCCGGCCCCAGCTTTCGGCAAAGCGCAGAACCTGTTCCCGGGTCGTCGCGGGCCCGATCGAAATGCGCAGGGCCTGCGCCGCCCGGTCGTCGCCAAACCCCATCGCCTGCAGCACCCGGCTGGACCTGACCTTGCCCGAAGAGCAGGCCGATCCCGCCGACACGGCATATCCCGCAAGGTCCATCGCCATCACCTGAGTCTCGCCCTTCCAGCCGGGCGCGATCAGACAAAGGGTGTTCGGCAGACGGGGCCCTGATTTCCCGACAGAAATAGTCTCAAATCCAAGGGCCGACAATGCCTGATCTAGAATATTTCTAATTTCGGCGACCTCGTCCCACAGGCCATTGGCCAGATCTTCGGCGGCGCATCGGGCCGCAGCGCCGAAGCCCGCGATGCCCACAAGGTTTTCGGTGCCCGCGCGCCGGCCCATTTCCTGCCCCCCGCCGCGCAGCTGCGGGATGAAATCCACCCCCCGTCGCACGACCAGCGCCCCGACACCCTTGGGACCGCCCAGCTTGTGGGCCGAGATCAGCCCCATGTCACAGCCCAGCCAGTTGAAGGAAAAGGGGAGTTTTCCAAATCCCTGCGTCAGGTCGCTGACGGCCAGTCCCTGCGGCAGACTTTGCACGATCCCGGTTTCGGAATTCGCGATCTGCAGCGCGGAACGCGCCGGGTCGGGTACGGCCACCGCGCCATCCGGCGCCACGTCAAGCCCGGGCGCGCACCATGCCACCACCGCTTCGTGTTCGATACCCGCGCAGATCAGCCCGCCCCCACGGCAGGCAAGTGCCGCAGATTCGGTGGCACCCGAGGTAAAGACAATGTCGGCGCCATCGGCCCCCAAAGCCGCCGCGATCTGGCCACGCGACCGTTCGATCAGCGCCTTGGCGGCCCGCCCCTCGGCATGAACCGAGGAAGGGTTGCCCACCACATCCATCGCGGCCAGCATCGCCGCCTTGACCTCTGGTCGCAGCGGTGTCGTGGCATTCCAGTCCAGGTAGCTGCGGCTCACTCGTCGACCACCCGGAACAGCGCGGGCACGGCCGGGCACGGCGTCATCTCGTTGCGGATCACGTCCGACAGGCGGGTGGTGTGCAGGAAAACATAGACAGTGGCCGACAGGCTTTCCCACAGCCGGTTCGACAGGCTTTGCGCCCGGCTGCCCGAAACCGCGCCGCTGGCCCCGGCCCCGGTGTGCATGGCGTCCACGGTTTCCTCGACCGCTTCCATGACTTCGGAAATGCGGATGGAATCAGGGCTGCGCGACAGCCGGTACCCGCCCCCCGGACCGCGCACGGCATCGACCAGCCCGGCCCGGCGCAGCTTGACAAACAACTGCTCCAAATAGGGCAGCGAGATGTCCTGACGCTTCGAGATTTCGGCCAGCGACATCAGATCATCGCCCGTCGTCAGGGCCAGATCGGCCAGCGCCACCATGGCATAACGTCCTTTGGTCGACAGTTTCATGCGATCTCCGCCTAAATACATTGACGCGGCCCCCCCTGCCCATTACCTGAAACCGCGACGGACCACGAGGGGGGCAGCCAGCACCCTTTGGAACGGTTCTAAAAACCTTGAGCGATTTCGTCAACAATTCGCTCGACAGACAGGCGACCGTAAACATGCCCGAAGTGATTTTTCCCGGCCCGGAAGGGCGCCTTGAGGGACGCTACCACCCGCAGAAAGAACGCGACGCGCCCATCGCCATCGTGTTGCATCCGCACCCGAATTACGGGGGCACGATGAACAACAAGGTGGTCTATAACCTGCATTATGCGTTTTACAACCTGGGCTTTTCGGTGCTGCGGTTCAATTTCCGCGGTGTGGGCAGAAGCCAGGGCGAATATGACATGGGCATCGGCGAGTTGTCCGATGCGGCCAGTTCGCTGGATTATCTGCAGGCGATGAACCAGAATGCCAAGCATTGCTGGGTGGCGGGGTTTTACTTTGGCGCCTGGATCGGGATGCAGTTGCTGATGCGCCGGCCAGAGATTACCGGCTTCATCTCGGTCGCGCCGCCCGCCAACATGTATGACTTCTCGTTTCTGGCCCCCTGCCCGGCTTCGGGTCTTGTGATCAATGGCACCGCCGACAAGGTGGCCCCGCCGAAAGACACCCGCACTTTGGTTGGCAAATTGCACGAGCAGAAGGGCATCACGATCACCCATACCGAGGTCGAGGGTGCCGATCACTTCTTCAAGGACGAAGAGGCGCATATGAAGCCCATGATCGCGACGGTCTCGGGCTATGTGAAGCGGCGGTTGACGGAGGCCTCACGGTAATGTCGATTGTCGAAGATCTGGCCGAAAAACTGGCGCTGGACGTGGTCAAAGCTCTGGACGATCTGGGCGACGACCGGTTTTACGACAAGGTTTCCAAGGTCTTGCTGGAAGTGTCGCCCACCATGCAAGAGGCGTTCAACACCTCGATCAAGGTGATCCTGGCCGAACGCAAGGGCCGCGAGTTCTTTGAAAAGTCGCTGAAAGCAAAGTTGAGCGGCGGCGAGGCCCCCAAAGCCCCCCCCGGGGGCGGCCATTGACCAGGGCTGCGGCCCGGCTTGACGCGCAGTTCGCCTTTCTGAACGAGGCGGACCGGTTGAAATCGGTGCTGCGGGCGACGACGCTGGTTGATGGGTCGCGGGCGGAAAACTCGGGCGAACATTCGTGGCATCTGGCGCTTTACGCGCTGGTGCTGGCCGATCAGGCCGGTCCGCAGGTCGATATTGCCCGCGTGATCCGCATGCTGTTGATTCACGATCTGGTTGAAATTGACGTGGGCGATGTGCCGATTCATTCCGCCAATGGGCAGGCCCATGCCAGCGCCGCCACCCAAGCCGCCGAAGCCCAAGCTGCTGATCGCATATTCGGGCTTCTTCCCAATGACTTGGGCGACGATCTGAAAGCGTTGTGGCAAGAGTTCGAAGCGGCTGAAACCCCCGACGCGGTCTTTGCCAAGTCGCTGGACCGGGTGCAGCCCGTCATGGCCAATCTGATGTCGGGCGGCGGAACGTGGAAAACCTACAAGGTAACGGGCGAACAACTGGAGGCCCGGGTCGGCGTCAAGATCGCGCGCGGCGCGCCCGCCTTGTGGGACTGGGTCCGGGCCAGAACCGCGCCGTTCTTTCGTTAGGCGCGGCATTTCGGTATACCGTCGCATACTATCTTTTCTTTGACCGCCATTTCCCCTACACCAGAGACAACCGAATCCATCAGAACCGAAGGGCCCGACATGACAAAAATCAAGGTGGCAAACCCCGTCGTCGAACTTGACGGCGACGAGATGACCCGGATCATCTGGGACTTCATCAAGCAAAAGCTGATCCTGCCCTATCTGGACATCGATCTGAAATATTACGATCTGGGCATCGAAGAGCGCGACCGCACCAACGACCAGATCACCATCGACTCGGCCCATGCCATCCAGAAATACGGCGTTGGCGTGAAATGCGCCACCATCACCCCCGACGAGCAGCGTGTCGAGGAATTTGGCCTGAAACAGATGTGGAAGTCGCCCAACGGCACGATCCGCAACATCTTGGGCGGCGTGATCTTCCGCGAGCCGATCATTTGCAGGAATGTCCCGCGTCTGGTGCCGGGCTGGACCAAGCCGATCGTTGTCGGCCGTCACGCTTTTGGCGATCAGTACAAGGCCACCGACTTCCGCTTTCCGGGCAAGGGCAAGCTGACGATGAAATTCGTCGGCGAAGACGGCACCACGATTGAACGGGACGTCTTTGCCGCGCCCTCTTCGGGCGTGTTCATGGGCATGTACAACCTGGATGACAGCATCATCGACTTTGCCCGGTCATCGTTCAACTACGGTCTGCAAAAGGGCTGGCCGGTCTATCTGTCGACCAAGAACACCATCCTGAAGGCCTATGACGGGCGCTTCAAGGACCTGTTCCAGCAGATTTTCGACGCGGAATTTGCCGATCAGTTCAAGGCGGCGGGTATCACCTATGAGCACCGGCTGATCGACGACATGGTGGCTTCGGCGATGAAATGGTCGGGCGGCTATGTCTGGGCCTGCAAGAATTACGACGGCGATGTGCAGTCCGACACCGTGGCGCAGGGCTTTGGCTCTTTGGGGCTGATGACCTCGATCCTGATGACGCCCGACGGCAAGACAGTCGAGGCCGAGGCCGCGCATGGCACCGTCACGCGCCACTTCCGCGAGCATCAGAAGGGCAAGGCGACATCGACCAATTCGGTGGCGTCGATCTATGCCTGGACCGGGGGCCTCAAGCATCGCGCCAAGCTGGACGACAATGCACCGTTGATGCGCTTTGCGACCACGCTGGAAAAGGTCACGGTCGATGCGGTCGAAGATGGCTGGATGACCAAGGATCTGGCGCTGCTGGTCGGGCCCGATCAGAAATGGCTGACCACGATGGGATACTTGGAAAAGGTTGACGAATACCTGAACAAGGCCCTCGTCGGCTGATGATCCTGCGGGCGGTTTTCGTTGTCGGCACCGGGCGTTCGGGCACGCATTTTACCTGCCGTGTGTTGCGCGAATTCACCGGGGCCGATGACTTTCTGGGCGGCCGCGAACACCGCGCGACCCTGCAGGGGGTGGCGCTGTCGGCAATGGCTGGGCGTGCCCTGCCGCTGCGGGCGCGGGCGCATTAC
>JANMJC010000052.1:0-4495 GCA_031371185.1 Paracoccaceae bacterium
GCGCTGGCCCATGGCGGCAGTGAACCCAAGCCGCCAACCGATCTGGGGTTCATGTACAACCGCACCATCTGCGACCCCGATGGCAACACCTTCGAACCGATGTGGATGGATCCGGCGGCGGTCTGAACGATCCCGCCCCTCCTTGCCCACCCCTCTTGCGCAAACAGGACCTGCCATGACCCGGATGATCTTCATCACTTTGCCCGTCACCGACATGTCCCGCGCCCGGGCCTTTTATGAATCCCTTGGCTTTTCGATCAACGAGCAGTTCTCGGGCCCGACCTCGGCCTGCGTCGTGGTTTCGGAGGCGATCTATTTCATGTTGTCCACCCATGACCAGTTCCGCGAATTCTCGCCCAAACCGCTGATCCTGCCCTCTGAGGGCACCAGCGTGCTGATCGCCCTGTCCTGTGACAGCCGCGCCGAGGTTGACAGCATGACCGAAGCGGCCATCGCGGCAGGCGGCAAGTCGCTGCATGATGCCGAAGACCTTGGCTTCATGTACTCGCGCGCGTTCGAAGACCCCGATGGCAACGGGTTTGGCCCGATGTGGATGGACCCGGCAGCGGCGGCAGGCGGCTGAGCGCAACCAGCCCGATCAGGTCGCGGGGCGGAAATGCGTTCAGGGCCCCCTTTCGTCGCAACGGAAAGTCCAACGGCACGACTTGGACAACAATCCTGTGTGACCCCGGGTTGAGGATGGGCTGATCGCGGCAGGGATTGATTTTGGAGCGGGCGGCGGGAATCGAACCCGCGTCTTTAGCTTGGAAGGCTAAGGTCTTACCATTACACAACGCCCGCGCTCGGCGCTTAGATAGCATCGCCGTGGGGCAGGCTCAACCCCGTCACGCCGCAATCGGTTCAATCAATTGCGCCCCCGTGGCCCGGTTGGAGTTCACCGCCACATCGACCCGGTGCATCTGCAAGGTGCCGGGCGGCGTCGCTTTCATCAACAGGGCAGCGCCGTGCCCGGCCTCGCCCAGCCACAGGGGCCAGTCGGCGCGGTCCAGGATCACCGGTTCGCGGTCGTGGATGCCGGCCATGCCGGGCCCGGCCTCGGTTGACACCACGGCACAGGTCACCAGATCGCCCCAGGGCAGCCACAGACCGGCAAAGGCCATGGGCTGGCCATCGGTCCGGGTGATGTAGAAGGGCAGTCGCGATTTCGCGGGCCCCTCGGTCCATTCGTAAAAACCCGATGCCGGGACGATGCAACGCCGCGCCCGGATCGCCTCGCGGAAGGCGGGTTTGACGGCCACGGTGTCAGAGCGCGCGTTGATGATCAGCGGGCCGTCGTTGGGCGCCTTGTACCAGCTTGGGATCAGGCCCCAACGCATGGCCTGCAGGCGCCGAACCCCGCCGGTCGAGGTGACAACGGCCACCGGATTGGTCGGGCAGATGTTGAAGCGCGGGCTGCCGGGCAGGTCATTGCCGGTGACCGCATCGAACAGCGCGGCCAGCGCCTCGTTCGGGTGGGTGATGGTAAAACGTCCGCACATGGGCGACAGTCTGGCCAAAACGGCGGGCGCGGTCCAGAGGGGTCAGGCGTCAAAGCGCGCCTTGTCGTGATCGCCATGCGTCCCGTCAAACGCCGCTTCGCCCAGGGCAAACAGGTCTTCCAGAAAGAAGGCGGCAAGTTCAGAGCGCGTCGCAAGCCCCGACTTGCGGTAGACGTTTTGCGCCTGTTGGCGGATCGTCGCCTCGGAGGTGCGGCGCAGACCGGCGATTTCGCGCAAGGAGGCACCTTTCAGCATCAGGCCGGCCACATCCGCCTCGGCCGCCGAAAGACCCCAGACGTCGAACTGCGCTTCGATCGCCCGCGACAGCCCCTGCACGAAGCGCTGGCTTTGACGGCGCCAGGCGCGGCCTTCGTCGGCGGCCCGTTCCACCGCCCCCTCCAGATCATCGGTGCGCTCTTGCAAGCGGGACAGGCGCAGGACGACGGCGGCAGCCGCAAACATCGTCGCGATCATCAACAAACGGTCCAGAAAATCCGCCCAGGCGGAGGGCAGGTTCGTGGTGCCGGCATCGACGGCGGCATCGGTCACCGACAGAACCGCCGCCAGAACGACCATTCCCACCAGGGCAAGTGCGGCGACTGTCGTGGTTCTCATCGTCATGCCTCCTTGGTTCATCTTGAAGTCCTATCCTGAGGGCGGCCCCGGCCCGTTTCCATCCGTCTTTTGGCGGATCGGCCGAAAATCCGGCCGCATCCGCCCTTCGTCAGATTTCCACACCGCCCGAAGACCCGCAACCTGACGCTGCCCGATCCCGGGCTTGAATGGAGACGACCATGAAACGCACCCCGCTTTGTCTGACGATTCTTCTGGCCACCACCGGCATGGCTGCGGCCGAGCCGATGCTGCCAGTGTTTGATCCTGCCAACTTCGACCCGAAGGCGGCAATCGACAATCCCTATCTTCCGCTGGTCGAAGGTTTTGTTGCCCGGATCAGTGGCCAGATGACCGAGGCCGACAGCACCGCCCTGGTGGACGAGGTGTCAACCCAGACTTTTGAAGGCGCCGGTCCGGTGATCGCGGGGGTGCAGTCCACCGTGATCCGCGACCGTACCACGCTGGACGGACTGCTGGTCGAAGAGGCCCTGGACTATTACGCGCAGGACCGGTCCGGCAACGTGTGGTATCTGGGCGAGGACGTGACCAATCTGATCTATGATGACGAAGACAAGGTTTCGGGCACCGACAATCATGGCACCTGGCGCGCCGGCGTCAACGATGCCCTGCCGGGATATGCGATGCCTGCCGATCCCGTGGCCGGAATGACCTACTTTCAGGAACATGCCACGGCCGACGCGGCGCTGGATGTGGGCGAGATCATGGCGACAGATCGCAAGATCGACGGCCCCACGGGGCATTATGACAACGTGCTGGCGGTTTTCGAGACCTCGCTGGTGGAACCGGACCTGCGCGAGATCAAGTACTATGCCCCCGGGGTGGGCCCGATCCGGACCGAAGAGGGGCTGGACGAGGCGCGGACCGGTTTCGAAGCCTTCTTTGACCTGACCAGGATGTAAGACGGGGATGGGGGGCGATGGCCCCCCAGTCCTGCCGATGCGCGAAGGTCCTTTCCGGTCCTTGCCTTTGTTGTCGCCCGTTCAACCCGCTGCCCGAAAAGGCGGTGCCCGCCCGCCGGGATGGCATCCGCGGCTTCGCAGGGGTTTGGTTCAGCCCCCCGAATGTCTGCAGCTGAAGGTCCAAGAATGCCCAGGGGGGGGGCAGTCCCTTCTCGGCGATTGCCAGGGCAATCGCATGTCTGGCAAAGCGGAGTTGCCCGGGCGGATTTCGCCGCAGACGCTTTGCCCCGGGCCAGGTGCCCGTCAGATGCGTCGCGGGGGGGTGTCTCCCTTTTCGGCAACATTCCGGATAAGGGGGTCACGCGGGCATTGACCGCCCTGCCCATTCGCGGCAAGACACGCCCATGTTGATCTTCAAAATCTTCCGCCGCGCCGAATGGGATGCGATGAAAGCTGCCGGTCAGACACTGGGCGCGCCCATTGATCTGGCCGACGGGTTCATCCACTTTTCCGGCCCCGCCCAACTGGCAGAAACCGCCGCGCGCCACTTTGCGGACCTAAGCGATCTGGTTCTGGTGGCCTGCGACCCTGCCCGTCTGGGGGTGGCGCTGAAATGGGAGCCGTCGCGGGGCTGTGCGCTGTTTCCGCATCTGTACCGCGCCCTGAAGATGGCCGATGTCGTGTGGGACAAATCCCTGCCCCTGGGGGCCACCGGCCATATCTTTCCCGAGGGTGTGATTTGACCCTGACCGAGCGGCTTGGCCTTTGGGCGCTGCACCAGATCGACCCCGAGCGCGCGCATGGTCTGTCGTTGCAGGCCCTGCGATGGGGGCTGGCCCCCAGCCCGGGGCTGATCACCTCCAAACGTCTGACCTGCGAGGTCGCGGGACTGGGGCTGGTCAATCCGGTCGGGCTGGCGGCGGGATTTGACAAGAACGCCGTCGCCGTCGCCGCCCTGTGCCGTGCCGGTTTCGGCTTTGTCGAGGTGGGGGCCGCCACCCCCTGGGCGCAGCCCGGCAAGCCGGCGCCGCGCCTGTTCCGGCTGAGCGAAGACCGCGCCGTGATCAACCGGTTCGGGTTCAACAATGACGGCGCCGATGCGATTGCCGGGCGACTGGCCGCACGCCCGGCGGGCCCGGTTCCGGTGGGTCTGAACCTTGGCGCCAACAAGGACAGCGCCGACCGCGCCGCCGATTTCGCCCGCGTTCTGGCCATCTGCGGCCCGCATGTCGATTTCGCCACGGTGAATGTCAGCAGTCCGAACACCGAAAAGCTGCGCGACCTGCAGGGGCGCGCGGCCCTGTCGGCGCTGCTTGCCGGCGTCATGGAAACCCGCGCGGGTCTGGCCCGCAAGATCCCGGTCTTCCTGAAGATCGCCCCCGACCTTGGCACCGACGAGATCGCCGGGATTGCCGAGGTGGCGCTGGCCAGCGGGATTTCGGGCATCATCGCCACCAACAC
>JANMJC010000103.1:0-6502 GCA_031371185.1 Paracoccaceae bacterium
CGGCTCTCGGCAACATCACCGACAGACCTTCCCCTGGAAGGTCCGTCAGACGGTTTTGAAGGGGTGCCCTTGATCGGCGTTACCGCGCCAACCCCAGGCAGACACGGACAGATTGGACGCCTCGGGTTGTGGCACCACGCCCCTTGCCGTCGCCTTGCGGCTTTGGGCAAAAGACCGAAAAACGCTCCACAGGAGCGTTTTCAGTTCGGTCCGAAGCAAACGCGCACGGTCAGACCTGGCGCCTCCCCTCCCCCTCGTGGGGAGGGGATGGGGGTGGGGGGCAACCTCGGCGCCTATTCCACCGCCCGCGCCTCGCCCTCCAGCATGATCGGGATGCCGTCGCGGATCGGAAAGGCCAGTTTGGCCAGCGCGGACACCAGTTCCGATTTCTGGGCGTCAAAGCTCAAGGGCCCCTGCGACACCGGGCAGATCAGCGCCTCGAGCATGCGGCGGTCATAGGCGTGCGCCGCATCGGTCATTGCATCATCTCGTCGGGATGCCCGCCCGAACGCAGGGCGAACTGGATCAGCGCGGTCATGGTCTGACGCCGGTCGGTCAGGGTCGGGGCCTCCAAGAGCGCCTGCTTGTCTTCGGGCGGCAGGGGCAACAGCATCGACAGCGCGTTGATCAGCATCTCGGGCTCGGCCTTGGACAGGTTCTTCCAATCGACGCCAAGGGCCCGGGCCTCAAAGAACCGCGACAACAGGGCCAGAAAGGCCGGCCGGTCAAAGCCCGGATCGGTTTCTTCCTCGGGGCGGCGGTCGCGCTGGAACGGGGCCCAATCGACCGAGAACCGCCGGAACGGGGTGAATCCTTCGACCTCGGCCCCCAGACGAAACCGCGACACCCCGGTCAGGGTGATCATGTAGCGCTGATCCTCGGTTTCCGAAAAGGCGGTCAGCCGCCCGGCGCAGCCGATCGCCGCCAGCTTCTTGCCCTCGGCCCCCTGGGTCTGGATCATGCCGATCATCCGCGACGGTGAGCGCAGGCATTCCTCCAGCATCGCGACATAGCGCGGCTCGAAGATGTGCAGCGGCATCCGCGTGCGGGGCAGCAGAAGGGCACCGGACAAGGGAAAGACCGGCAGGATGGCAGGAAGATCAACTTTGGTCATCATGCCCCCAAGATAGGCCGTTTGGCGCTTTAGGCAAAGATCATCGACGACAGGCGGCGGCGTCCGGTCAGCACGATGGGGTCCTGTGGCTTCAGGGCGTCGAAGATGATGAACAGCTGCGCCCGCGCCGCGCCGTTGTTCCAGTCGCGGTCCAGCTTGAAGAGGTCCAGAAGCGTGGCCACCGCGCCTTCGACATCGCCCGAGGCATGCTGCGCCGCCGACAGATCGAACAGCACCTGACGGTCGGTCGGATCGGCCAGATGGGCCGCGCGCAATTCATCCACCGGCCCCGCCTTGGCCGCCTGACGTGCCAGTTCGATCTGGGCGCGGGCGGCCTCGATCTCTTTGGACTTGGCGATCTTGGCGGGGGCGGCATTGGCAAAGGCCTCGGCCTGATCCAGATTGCCGATGGCCAGATGGGCGCGGATCAGCCCGCCATAGGCCGCGGCGTTTTCCGGCTCTTCTTCCAGGATCGCGGCAAAGGTTTCGGCGGCATCCACCGCCGCCCCTTCGCTCAGCATCTCTTCGGCGGCCTCGATCGCCTCGGCCAGCCCACCGTCCGCCGACCCGCCGCCCATCTTGGCCAGGGTTTCGACAAAGGTCTTGATTTCCGAACCGGGGATCGCGCCCTGAAACCCGTCCACCGGGGCGCCGTTGAAAAAGGCATAGACCGTGGGGATCGACTGAATGCGCAACTGCGCCGCCAGCGCCTGATTCTTGTCGACGTCGATCTTGACCATCCTGACCGCGCCCTTGGCGGCCTTGACCGCCGCCTCCAGCGCCGGGCCAAGGGTTTTGCAGGGCCCGCACCACGTCGCCCAGAAATCGACGATCACCGGCACGGTTTTCGAGGTTTCGATGACGTCCAGTGCAAAGGTCTGTTCCGATCCGTCCTTGATCAGGTCTGCGGTCTTGGCGTCTGCGGGTTTGTCAGTGGTTCCGAACATGGCGTTCCCCTCGGGGTTGCGGATTTCAGGCATATATGGCGGCAAAGCCCGGCGATTTGAAGAGCCTGTGTCACTTACAGCCGCGCCCAACCGCAGCGTTCGGCCAGCACCTCGACCGGGTGGTCGGTGCCAGTGGCCATGGTGGCGCGGAAATTCACCGACTGCCGGGCCTTCCAGCGGTCGCGCCACAGATGCAGGCCCGAGCGGCTGATCTTGGTGATGGGCGAGCGCAGCGGCAACCGGTCGGCCCATTTGGCTTGCATGAAGCGGTAGCACTCGGTGAAATCGGGGCCAAGGGCGGGGTGGTGGCGGTCGTTGTGAACCGTGGGCAGGGCCCCGGCATAGGCACCACGCCCGGCGGCCCGTGCGGTGGCCACGATGTCGGTGCCGTGGAAATGCCAGCCCGGCAGGCCCTGATCCCAACGCAGCCCTGCGTCGCGGCGCATCACGATCAGGAGTTCGTCAAAGCTTTGCACCGCCACCGGGGCCAACGGCACGCGGCCCACGATCTGCCCCAGGGACGACGACCAGACCGGCCCGATATGGGAAGCGTCCTGCCCGACGCCAAAGGCCCCGAACAGCGCCCAGTCGTCGGGCAGTTCCGCCAGACGCCGGGCCAGAAGGGCGGCCCACCCCGGCGGCAGATAGACGTCGTGATGGGCAAAGATCACCACGTCGGCGGTCGTGGCATCCAGCGCCCGGTTATAGGCGACCCCTGCAGACGGCGCGCCGCGTTCGACATGAAGGGCCAGATCGCCCGAAGCCACCTCGGGCGAGCGCGCGAGGTTTGCGGTCAGGATCGCATCGGAATGACTGGCGCAGGCCAGCACCATGGAAGGCGCGGTCATGGCGCGGCCTTTCGGATCAGGTCGGCCAGTATGGCGGCCTCGGCATCCACATCATGACGACTGAGCACACGGGCGCGGGCGGCCCGGCCCATGGTGGCAAGGGTTTCAGGCGGTGTTGCGGCCAGTTGCGCAATGCCTCGCGCCAGCGCATCGGCATCGCCTGCGGGCACCAGCCAGCCGGTCTGCGCGGTGACAAGTTCAGGCAGGCCCGCGATGGCGGTGGCGATGACCGGGCGGCCCGCTGCCATGGCCTCCATCACCACCACCGGCAGGCCTTCGGCAAAGGAGGGCAGGATCAGGGCGGTCGCTTTGGACAGCGCCGCCCGCACGCCCGCCTCGTCCTGCCAACCGGCCAGCGTGACGCGGGCCCCGATCCCGGCGCGGGTGATTGCCGCCGAAATCTGGTCGTGCAACTCGCCGTCGCCCACAAGGGTCAGGCGCAGGTCGGGCAGATCGCGGGCCGTCTTGGCAACGGCGTCGATCAGCAGTGCAAAGCCCTTTTGCGCCGACAAGCGCCCGATGGCGACCAGATGCGGCCCGCCCGGCGGCAGGGGGGCGGGGTCGGCAAATCGCGCGGGCTCGATCCCGCAGTGCACCACCTTGATCTTGTCCCAATGCGCAGGGTCGGTCCACCGGCACAGTTGCGAGCGGCCATAGGACGAGATTGCCACGGCAAAGCGGCTGGATGCCACTTTGGGCCCCAACGACAGGGCAAGGGGGGAGTCAAACTCTTCGGGCCCATGGGTGGTAAAGCTGAACCCCGGCCCGCCCAACGCCGCGACCAGCATCGCGACGGTGGTGGAATTGGTGCCGAAATGGGCGTGCAGATGGGTGATGCCCAGACTGTCGCACCGCGCGGCCAGATAAGCCGCCTCGACCAGATAGATCAGGTGAAGCACCCGGGCGTTCGCGCGGCCCCCCATCGCCAAAGCC
Source organism: Paracoccaceae bacterium (assembly GCA_031371185.1). Classification (GTDB taxonomy): domain Bacteria; phylum Pseudomonadota; class Alphaproteobacteria; order Rhodobacterales; family Rhodobacteraceae; genus CAIYZT01. The sequence continues at coordinate 3,843 of JANMJC010000103.1, forward strand.
AGACGCAGGGCCGCAAGCGCGCGCCCCGGCCGCCCGACCATCAGGGCCCCCGCCTGACGCAACAGCCTCAGACGCGGCACCTCCAGCACATGTTCGCAAGCCGCATCCTCGGCCAGATCGCCCGCATCGTGCAGGGCCGCCCGGTCCGAGCGCATGGCAAAGCGGTGCACCGACAGGCCCTGCCGCTCCAACGCCTTTACCTCGCGGCGGATGAAGCTGTGCGAAGCGCGCGGATAGGTATTCACAAGATAGGCGATGCGAAGGGGGGGCACGGTATTTCCCGAAAGGACAGAGGCGTCAGCCTAGTCGGGCGGGGCGCGATGCGAAAGGCATGAGTGGCGATCGCCGCCCGCCAAACCCGCGATTGGGGCGGCGGAAACGCAATGTTTCCTTGCCTAGGGCCAAAACCTGCGCCATTCCGAGGGCCACCGCCGCCTTCGCGGCCAGAGCCCCGCCATGTCCGACGCCAAATCCCCGCCCGCGCCCGAAGGCCTGTTTGCGCGGGTCCTGACCGGGTCGATGCTGACGGCGGGGTCCTATGCGCTGACCCAGGTGTTGCGGCTGGGATCGAACCTGATCCTGACGCGCCTGTTGTTTCCCGAAGCCTTTGGCCTGATGGCGCTGGTGTCGGTGGTGCTGGTCGGGCTGGCGATGTTTTCCGACGTGGGGATCGGCCCGGCCATCAGCCAAAGCCCGAAGGGCGACGATCCGGCCTTTCTGGACACTGCCTTTACCATCAATGTGGTACGCGGCGGCCTTCTGTGGGGGCTGACCTGCGCGGCGGCCTGGCCCATGGCACGGTTCTATCACGCGCCTGACCTTGTGTTCCTGTTGCCGGTGGCCGGGCTGACCCTGTTGATTGCGGGCTTCAACCCGACCCGCATCGACACCGCCAACCGCCATCTGTTGCTGGCCCGGGTGACGCTGTTGGACCTGATTGCCCAGATCCTCGGGATCGCGGTGATCGTCGGGCTGGCCCTGGCGTTCGGCTCTGTCTGGGCGCTGGTCTGGGGGGCGATCTTTGGCTCGGTTGCCAAACTGGCCCTGATGCACCGCTTTCTGCCGGGACGCGCCAACCGGTTTCAGTGGCAGCCCCAAGCCGCGCGCGACCTGATTCACTTTGGCAAGTGGATCTTTTTGTCCACCGCCTGCGGCTTCCTGCTGTCGCAGGGCGACAAGGCGATCCTGGGGGCCTATCTGCCGCTGGATCAGCTTGGCATCTACAACATCAGCTACTTTCTGGCCTCGTTCCCGGTGCTGCTGGCGGGGGCGGTGTCGGGCCGGATCATGATTCCGATCTACCGCGACCGCCATCCCTCGACATCGACCCAGAACGCCGCCCGGCTGCGCAAACTGCGGTTTCTGCTGACCGGATCTGTGCTGGTCCTGCTGGCCCTGGTGGGCGTTCTGGCGCAGCCGATCGTCGGGCTTCTGTATGATCAGCGCTATCAGGGGGCGGCGGCAAGCATGGTTGTGTTGTGCATGGCGCAGATGCCGCAGGTCGTGGGGATGACCTATGACCAATCCGCGCTGGCCGCCGGAAATTCGCGCGGCTACTTTCTGGTCATGGCGCTGCGCGCGGTGGTTCAGACCCTGGCCTTTCTGGCCGGGGTTCATTCTGGCGGGTTGATGGGCGCGCTTGTGGGGCTAGGACTTGCCGGGCTGGCGACCCATCCGGCGGTCATTCTTCTGGCCCGCAAGCACCGGTCCTGGGACGCCCTGCACGATCTGGTGTTCTTTTTTGTGGCGCTTGTGCTGTCGGCCCTGATACTTTGGGCAAATCCGGTTTCGTTCGCCGCAGTTTCGGGATAAGACGAGACTGAACGGGCAAGGCTTTGAATATGCAGATTACACCAACGCAGCTTTCGGACGTCCTGATTTTGACTCCCAAACGCTTTGGCGATGACCGGGGTTGGTTCAGCGAAACCTTCAACGCCGCGCGCATGACGGATGCCGGGCTGAACATGGTTTTCGTGCAGGACAATCACTCGATGTCGGCCAGGGTCGGCACCCTGCGCGGCCTGCATTTTCAGACCCCGCCCCATGCCCAGGACAAGCTGGTGCGCTGTTCCAGGGGGGCGATATTGGATGTCGCGGTCGATATCCGGCGCGGCAGCCCGACTTATGGCAAATGGGTCGGTGTCGAACTGACAGCCGACAACGCCTGTCAATTGCTGGTGCCGAAGGGCTTTCTTCACGGTTTTGTCACCCGAACCGAAAACGCCGAAGTGCAGTACAAATGCAGCGATGTCTATGCGCCCGATTGCGACGCGGGCATCCGCTGGAATGACCCGGACATCGGCATTGACTGGGGCCTGACCGGGGATCCGGTTCTGTCGGCCAAGGATACCGCGGCGCCCCTGCTGCGCGACTATGACAGCCCGTTTGTGTATGAGGGTGCGAAGTGAAATTGCTGGTAACGGGGGGCGCGGGCTTTATCGGCTCGGCGGTGGTGCGGTTGGCCGTGGCGCGCGGGCACGAGGTGATCAACCTTGACGCCATGACCTATGCCGCCTGCGCGGAAAATGTGGCCTCGGTCGCCGGGTCGAACCTGTATTCGTTCGAACATGCCGATATCCGCGACCGCGCCCGGCTGGACGAGGTCTTTGCCACCCACCGCCCCGATGCCGTGATGCATCTGGCGGCTGAAAGCCATGTCG
>JANMJC010000129.1:0-7586 GCA_031371185.1 Paracoccaceae bacterium
TCATTGGCCGGCTCCCCCGCACCTGCCACGGCGCAACCTCTCCACAATCCCCCCCGGGGGCCCAAAGGCCCCGGGGCTGCGCCTGACCTGCCTTCGGGCAGGCGCAGCCCCTCTGACACCATTTCCTCAAAGGGTCTCCCGGACCCGCGTCCCACAAGGCCGGGGCCGACCCTCACCCAGAGGGTCGGCTTTCCCCCCCTCACCCCCCGTAGGGCGGGGCATGACCCGACACTGTGCCGACTGGCGGGCCCGCCCCCCTTAGCGCCGGGCCGCCTTGCGGGTTGACAACAACAGGTTGGTTTCCGACTGCATCACGCCCTCGATGTTGCGGATGCGGTGAATGACCTCGTCCAGTTCGATCAGGGTCTGCGTGGCCAGATCCGCGATCAGATCCCACTTGCCGTTGGTCGAATGCACCGCGATCACCGCCGGAATGCCGGTCAGCCGCGCCATCACCTTTTCCCCGCCCCGCCCCTCGATCCCGATCATCATCAGCCCGCGCACCGGAGCCGCCGTCACATCGCCGCGGGTCAGCACGCTGAAGCCGGCAATCTCGCCCCGGGCGATCAGACGCTCCATCCGCGCCCGCACCGTCGCCCGGCTGATCGTCAGCCTTTCGGCAAGGTCCGACAAGGACGCCCGCCCGTCGCGGCGCAATTCCGATATCAGACGCTGGTCGATTTCATCCATCCTGCGCAACCTTTCCGTCATAATGGTCAAAGCCCTGTCCAGAATGTCGTAAACGGGGATAGGTTTTGCCGCAAGATGGAAAGACATTGTCGCCAGCAAAGGAGATCCCGATGGCAAACTGCATCCTGATCGGCGCCCCGATCGACGAGGGCCAAAAGCGCGCGGGTTGCCTGATGGGGCCTGCCGCCTACCGAGTGGCGGGTCTGGAGCGCGAAGTGCGCGAACTGGGCCATGGCGTGGAAGACTGGGGCGACATGGTGCTGGGCGATCTGCCGCAGGCGACCTGCCCCAACCCCGCCGTGCATTCCCTGCCGCAGGTGCTGGCCTGGACGCAGATCCTGGCCGACCGGGTGGACGACGCCCTGTCGCAGGGCGGCTTGCCGATCATTCTGGGCGGTGATCACTCGCTGGCCCTGGGCACGGTCACGGGGGCGGCGAACTATGCCGACCGCACCGGGCAGCCCTTGTTCCTGTTGTGGCTGGACGCCCACAGCGATTTTCACACCCCGATGACCACCACTTCGGGCAATCTGCACGGCACGCCGGTGGCCTATATCGCCGGCCGCGACGGGTTCGAGTCGTTTCCGCCCTTTCCCGCCGTCATTCCACCCGAACGCATCTGCCTGTACGGCATCCGCTCGGTCGATCCGGCCGAACATGCCGCCCTGCTGAAGGCCGACATCGCCATCAACGACATGCGCGTGCTGGACGAACGCGGCGTCGTCGCCCCCTTGCGCGAATTTCTCGCCTCGGTGCGCGCGGCGGGCGGGCTGTTGCACGTCTCGCTGGATGTCGATTTCCTGGATCCCGCCATCGCCCCCGCCGTCGGCACCACGGGTCCCGGCGGCACCACCTTCCGCGAGGCCCATCTGGTGATGGAGCTGTTGCACGAATCCGGGCTGGTGACCTCGCTGGATCTGGTCGAGTTGAACCCCTTCCTGGACGAACGCGGCAAGACCGCCAAATTGATGGTCGATCTGGTCGGCTCTCTCATGGGCAAAAAGGTCTTTGACCGCCCCACCCGCAGCTATTGACAGGACATCCCATGGCCCCCGCCCCTTCAAAACAGGCCCCCCAGCCTTCGAAACAGGCCTTCGTGCCCTTCGTTTCGGTCGAGAAGATGATGAAACTGGTCCACCACATCGGGGTGGAACGCTTCATGCAGGATCTGGTCGAGGAAATCGAAGAGGATTTCCGCCGCTGGCCGCTGTTCGACAAGACCCCGCGCGTCGCCAGCCATTCCGACGTTGGCGTGATCGAGTTGATGCCGACCTCTGACGGGGAAACCTATGGCTTCAAATACGTCAACGGCCACCCTTCGAACATGGCGCAGGGCCTGCAAACCGTGACCGCTTTCGGCCTTCTGGCCGATGTGGCCACCGGCTATCCGCTGCTCTTGTCGGAGATGACCATCCTGACCGCGCTGCGCACCGCCGCGACCTCGGCCATGGCCGCCAAATGGCTGGCCCCAAAAGGGGCCGATACCATGGCGCTGATCGGCAACGGCGCGCAGTCGGAATTTCAGGCGCTGGCCTTCAAGGCGGTCTGCGGCATCCGCGAGGTCCGGCTTTATGACATCGATCCCGCGGCCACCGCCAAATGCGCCTGCAATCTGGCCGGGCGCGGGATCACCGTGGTGCCTTGCAAGACGCCCGAAGAGGCGATTGTGGGCGCGCAGATCATCACCACCGTCACGGCGGACAAACAATATGCCACGATCCTGACCGACAACATGGTCGGGGCGGGCGTGCATATCAACGCGGTCGGCGGCGATTGCCCCGGCAAGACCGAGTTGCACCGCGACATCCTGCTGCGCGCCGGGATTTTCGTCGAATACCCGGCCCAGACCCGGATCGAGGGCGAGATTCAGCAGTTGCCCGCCGACCACCCGGTCACCGAGTTGTGGCAGGTCATCACCGGCGCGGCCAAGGGGCGCGCGGATGCCCGCGCCATCACCCTGTTCGATTCCGTGGGCTTTGCGATCGAGGATTTCTCGGCCCTGCGCTATGTGGCGCGGGCGCTGAAAACCACCGGATTGTGTGACCAGTTGGACATGATCGCCGACCCCGACGATCCGCGCGATCTGTTCGGCATGGTGATGCGCGCGGGCTGACACTCCCCCGACACCGCGTCCTGCGCCTTCGGCTTCTCCTTGGGGCACCCACGCTCCGAGGAGTGGCCAAGGGCCTCGACGAGGGTCAGAGCCGCGCCAAGAGCCCACGCGACGGCTCGCCGGTCACGGCCATGCCGTGGGCGCGCTCGTAGGCGGCAATCGCCTCGCGCGTCTTGTCACCGATCACCCCGTCCGGCGTGCCCGCATCATAGCCCGCCGCCGTCAGCCCGCGCTGCAACGCCTGCCGGTCCGCCAAGGACATCCCCGCCGCATCGGGCGGGAATTGCCCGGCGAGCGGCCCGCCCCCCGCGATCCTGTCCGACAGAACCCCGATGCCAAGCCCGTAGTTGAAGGCATTGTTATAGCGCAGGATCACATTGAAATTGCGGAACAACAGAAACGCCGGGGCCTGCGCGCCCCCCGTCAGATGCAGCCGCGCCGTGCCGTGGTCGGGCACCGCCCCGCCCCCCGCCTGCGTCACCCCCAGAGCGCGCCACCCCGCAACCGACCGCTTGGCCCCTTCGGTGCGCGCGGCTTGCGGCACCTGCACCTCCACCCCCCACAGCCCGCCGCGCTGCCAGCCCGCATCGCGCAGATAGGCCGCCGCCGAGGCAAGCGCGTCGGTCGGATCCGACCCCCAGATATCGCTGCGCCCATCGCCGGTGAAATCCACGGCAGACCCCAGATAGGTGGTCGGGATGAACTGGGTATGCCCCATCGCCCCGGCCCAGGACCCGGACATCCGCGCCGCCGTGATATCGCCCCGGTCCAGAATTTTCAGCGCCGCCACCACCTGGACTTCAAAGAAATCCGCCCGCCGCCCGGCATAGGCCAGTGTTGCCAGCGCCGACAGCAGCGGCGCATCGCCCATCCGCGCGCCATAGCGGCTTTCCAGCCCCCAGATCGCCGTCACGATCTGCGGCGCCACGCCGTAGGCCGCCTCGATCCGCGCCAACAATGCCCCACGCGCGGCAAATTCGGCCCGCCCCTGCACCACGCGGTCCGGCGCGGTGGCGATGGCCAGATAATCCTCGGTCGTGCGGGTAAACTCGGTCTGGGTCTGCGATTTCTCGATGACGCCGGGCAGAAAGCCCGCCTGCATCAGGGCGGCCTGGCTGGCCCCCGAAATGCCGCGCGCCGCCGCCCGCGCCTGCATGCCCTGCAACCACAGGTCAAAGCCGTCGTTGGGCACCGCGGGCCAGCTTTCCGCCACCCCTTGCGAAACCGTCCCCCCCGCCCCGCAAGCCGAAAGTCCCAACAGACCGATGCCACCCAGAACGCCGCGCCGCGACAGGATCATGTCAAACTCCCAACCTTTACTGTATCAAGCCTAGCGCAAGGCCGCCCCCCTGTCGCGCGCGCCCAGACCCTTGCGCGATCCCTTGCCGAAAACCGTCGCCATCCTGCCCTTGTGATCCCTCGCGCCGCCGAATTATCTGTCGTGGGCCCCGCGACATGCCCCCCGGTGCCGCAATTGATCACCCGCAAAGGGACCCCGCCATTGCACCCCATCCCTTGGATGGTGTAGGGTCTTTTCAGCTAAATCTAGACCCCCTGAGGGGCCCCGAGGACAGATGACCGATACTCCGGACGACATCGACAACAAAGACGCCCCCGCCCCGCGCCCGGCCCACTCCGGGCCGCAGATCGACATCACGACCGAGATGAAGACGGCCTATCTGGACTATGCGATGTCCGTCATCGTCTCGCGGGCGATCCCCGATCTGCGCGACGGGCTGAAACCGGTCCACCGCCGGATTCTGTACGCGATGAACGAGGTTGGCAACACGCCCGACAAGCCCTACCGCAAATCCTCGCGGCCGGTGGCGGACACCATGGGCAAATATCACCCGCACGGCGATTCTGCGATTTACGACGCGCTGGTGCGCATGGCGCAGCCTTTTTCGATGTCGCTGGTGCTTCTGGACGGTCAGGGCAACTTCGGCTCGATGGACGGCGACCCGGCCGCCGCCTTCCGCTATACCGAGGTGCGGATGGGCAAGCCGGCCCTGTTCCTACTGGCCGATATCGACAAGGAAACCGTCGATTTTCAGGACAACTATGATGGCAAGGACCGCGAACCCACGGTTCTGCCGGCGCGCTATCCCAACATGCTGGTCAATGGCGCCGAAGGCATCGCGGTGGGCATGGCCACGCGGATTCCGCCCCACAATCTGGGCGAGGTGATCGACGGCACGCTGGCACTGATCGCCAATCCCGATCTGTCGACCGAGGCGCTGATGGACATCATCCCGGCCCCCGATTTCCCGACCGGCGCCACGATTCTGGGCCGCTCGGGCGCGCGCAAGGCCTATCTGGAAGGGCGCGGCTCGGTCATCATCCGCGCCCGTACCCATGTCGAAGAGGTCCGCAAGGACCGTTGGGCCATCGTCGTCGACGAGATCCCCTATCAGGTCAACAAGTCGCGGATGATCGAAACCATTGCCGAGTTGGTGCGCGACAAGCGGATCGAAGGCATCTCGGGCGTGGCCGACGAATCCGACCGCATCGGCGTGCGCGTCGTGATCGAGTTGAAGCGTGACGCCACCGCCGATGTGGTGCTGAACCAGTTGTTCCGCTTTACGCCCTTGCAGGTGTCCTTTGCCTGCAACATGCTGGCGCTGAATGGCGGGCGTCCCGAAACTCTTGCCTTGCGCGATTTCCTGACCAACTTCATCACTTTCCGCGAAGAGGTCGTCGCCCGCCGCACCGCGTTCGAACTGCGCCGGGCGCGCGAACGCAGCCATATCCTGTGCGGTCTGGCCGTTGCGGTGTCGAATGTCGATGAAATCGTGCGCACCATCCGCGCCTCAGCCGATGCCTCCGAAGCGCGCGAAAAGCTGATGACGCGGCGCTGGCCCGCCCATGACATCGTGGCCTATATCAAGCTGATCGACGATCCCGCCCATCCGGTGAACGACGACGGCACCTATAACCTGTCCGAGGCGCAGGCCCGCGCCATTCTGGAACTGCGTCTGCAACGCCTGACCGCCATCGGCGTCAAGGAAGTCACCGACGAGCTGGAGGAGCTGGCCGCCAAGATCAAGGATTACCTTGAAATCCTGGGGTCGCGTGAGCGGATCATGGCGATCATCTCGGCCGAACTGACCGAGGTGCGCGATGCCTTCGCCGTGCTGCGCCGCACCGAGATCATCGACTGGGCCGGCGACATGGAAGACGAAGACCTGATCGAGCGCGAGGATATGGTGGTGACCATCACCTCGGGCGGCTATATCAAGCGCACCAATCTCGCCGAATTCCGCAGCCAGAACCGGGGCGGCAAGGGCCTGTCTTCCATGTCCACCAAAGAGGACGATGTGGTGACGACGCTGTTTGTCGCCAACACCCACACCTGGCTGTTGTTCTTCACCACCGATGGCATGGTCTACAAGCTGAAGACCTGGAGACTGCCCCTTGCCGGGCGTCAGGCCAAGGGCAAGGCCATGGTCAACATCCTGCCGATCCTTGCGGGCGTGTCGATTGCCGCCCTGATGCCGGTGGATGTTCCCGAAGAAGACTGGGAAAACCTGCAGATCGTCTTTGCCACCTCGGACGGTGACGTGCGCCAGAACGACCTGTCCGATTTCACCAACGTCAAGCGCAACGGCAAGATCGCAATGAACCTGCCCAAAGGTGTGACGCTGGTGAACGCCGCAATTGCCGACGAGAATGACGATGTGATGCTCGTCACCTCCTCGGGGCGCGCGATCCGGTTTTCCACCACCGATATCCGCGTGTTCAAATCGCGCGGATCGACCGGGGTGCGCGGCATCCGCCTGGGGGCCGATGATTCTGTGGTGTCGATGGCCATCATCCGCCATTTCGAGGCCGACCCGGCCGAGCGCGAGGCCTACCTCAAGCAACGCCGCCTGATGGCCGGTGCGCCCGATGAGGCCGAAGGCGAAGCCGACGACGAAGAGGCGGTCGAAGCCGGGCAGTTGTCGCCCGACCGCTACGCTGAAATGTCGGCGGCCGAGGATCTGATCCTGACCATCACCGCCTCGGGCACCGGCAAGCTGTCCTCCTCGCACGACTACCCTGTACGCGGGCGCGGCGGCTTGGGGGTGAAGGCGATGGACGGGGCGATGCGCGGTGGGCCCTTGGTGGCCTCGTTCCCGGTGGACCCTTCCGACCAGATCATGCTTGCCACCTCGACCGGGCAATCCATCCGCGTGCCGGTCGATCAGATCTCGTTCCGCTCGCGCTCGGCCGGCGGGGTCAAGGTGTTCAATGTCGGGACGGATGAACTGGTGGTCTCGGTCGCCCGCGTGGCCGAACAGGGCGTCGAGGAATGAGTGACGCGGCGGGGCTTCCTCCCCGCCTCACCGCCCATCTGGCCGAACTTGCGGCCCTTGGCCAGACCCAGACCTACGGCGCCATGGCCAGGGCGCTGGACTGCCGAATGGGCCTTCTGACCGCTTTGCTGGAGGAGATGATGGAGGCCGACACCGTCGCCCATCACCCCCTGCGCGCCGCCTTGCTGAACGCCCGTGGCACCACCCTGCCCGCCCCCGGTTTTTTCGCCAAAGCCGCCGAACTGGGCCATGTCATCCCCGATCCCGCCGCTTTTACCCTTTACCACCGCACAGCGCTTGAGGACCAAGCGAGACCCCTGTGCATCAGTGCAGAGCCGCCCTGCGCCCCGGACTCTTCCCCCGTAGGGCATTTCGTGTCAAAATTCCACATCCCGCATAAGACGGGAAAACTGGGTTAAGGGAACGACACAATGGACCAACTTTCCAAATACGCGCCGCTGATCGCGCGCATCTTTCTTGCGGCGATG
>JANMJC010000141.1:0-6211 GCA_031371185.1 Paracoccaceae bacterium
GGGGTCGGGGATGGTCTATCTGGCGGGCAAGCAAAGCCACAAGCTGGGCAACGACAAGATGGTGGATCACATCGTCGAGCTGGTCGAAAAGAAGGCCGCCGAGATCGAGGCGGCAGAAAAGCTGGCCGAGGCGGCCGAATAGGCGACCGGCCGTTTCCCGAGATTCCCGACAATCTTTTTCAAAAAAGATTGCAAATTCCTTCGAAGGAATTTGGTCCGGCGATCAGCCTTCGCGTTCGTCGGCCACGATCTGGCGCATGCCGTCCAGGGGCACATAGCCGCGCAGCATCTGGCCACCGATCAGGAAGGTCGGCGTGCCCGAAATCGCCAGCGTCTGGGCCAGCGCGTGGTTGGCGGCGATCACGGCTGTGACCTCGTCGCTGGCCATCCGGGCCAGGATCGGGGCGGGATCAAGGCCGAGATCGGTGGCCAGCCGCGACAGGGTCGCCTCGTCCGGGGCGCCACGCAGCACCATCAGGGCGTCATGCGCGGCCTTGTAGGCGTCGGGGCCGTGCAACTGCTGGACGGCCACCGCAAAGCGCGAGGTGGCCAGCGAGTCTTCGCCCAGGATCGGGAATTCCTTCAGCACGAAGCGGATGTTGCCATCGGCCTTCACCAGTTCTTCCACCTCGGCAAAGGCCTTTTTGCAATAGCCGCAGCGGTAGTCCATGAATTCGACCACAGTGATGTCGCCGTCGGGATTGCCGCCGACCCAGGAGGCGCCGTCGTTGAAGATCAGCGCGGCGTTGTCGGCCACCAACTGGTCGTCGGCCTGGGCTTCGGCGCTGGCCTGACGGTCTTGCAGGATCGTCATGGCCTCGACGATGACTTCGGGGTTTTCCACCAGATAGGCGCGCACCGCGTCGCCGAAGGCGGCCCTTTCGGCCGGGGTCATGTCGGTCAGCCCTTCGGCGGGGGCGGGGGCGGGGGCGGACAGGCCAAGCAAAAGGCCAAGGACAACACAGGAAAGGCGCATGGGAACCCTTGATTGAGGGGGCGCGGGGTTGACCATCGCGCAGGGGACGAAGACACTGGGCGCAGTTATAGAGGCAGGCATGAAGAGTTCAAGTCGGGGGCAGGTCGATCCCTTCATTGTGATGGACATGGTGGAAGAGGCCGCACGCCTGGAAGCGCAGGGGCGACGGGTCATTCACATGGAAGTGGGCCAGCCCGGCACCGCAGCGCCGGCGCTGGCGCGGGCTGCGGTGGCGCGCGCGATGGCGGCGTCTTCCCTGGGCTATACCGGTTCCCTGGGGCTGCCCGACCTTCGGCGCGGCATCGCGGATCTGTACCGGCGCTGGTACGGCGTCACCCTTGACCCCGAACGGGTCGTGGTGACGGCGGGATCGTCGGGGGCCTTCCTGCTGGCGTTTTCCGCCCTGTTCGATGCCGGGGACCGTGTCGGGCTGGCAGAGCCCGGCTATCCCAGCTATCGCCAGATCCTCAAGGCGCTGTCGCTGGTGCCGGTGGGCATTCCGACCGCGCCGGAAAACCGGTTTCAACCGGTGTCTGCCGATCTGGCGCGGGTGGACATGCAGGGGCTTATCCTGGCCTCGCCGGGCAATCCGACCGGCACCATGCTGGACCGCGCCCATCTGACCGCCCTGATCGACCATGCCGCGGGGCGCGGCATTTCGCTGGTCTCGGACGAGATCTATCACGGGCTGCATCATGGCGAGCGGGCCGTGTCGGCGCTGGAAATCAGCGATCAGGCCTATGTGATCAACTCGTTTTCCAAGTATTTCAGCATGACCGGCTGGCGGGTGGGCTGGATGGTGGTGCCGCCGGACCATATCCGCACCGTCGAGCGGCTGGCGCAGAACCTGTTCATCTGCGCGCCGCATGTGTCGCAGGTGGCGGCCCTTGCCGCGCTGGACGCGGTCGAGGAGTTGGAGGCCAACCGCGCGGTCTATGCCACAAACCGCGCGCTGATGCTGGAGGGTCTGCCGCTGGCGCGGCTCACCCGGGTCGCGCCGCCCGATGGGGCCTTCTACATCTATGCCGATGTGGCCGGTCTGACGACGGATTCGCGGGCCTTCGCCCGCGAGATCCTGCATGGCGCGGGGGTTGCGGTGACGCCGGGGCTTGACTTTGACCCATTGCGCGGCGCGCAGACCCTGCGGTTTTCCTATGCAGGCTTGACGGCGGATATCGTTGAAGGGCTGGCGCGGCTGCGCGCCTTCATGGCGGGGCGCGCGGGATGAGGCGCGCGCGCAAGGCCCGGGCGTGGCGTCGGGATATTTGGATCAAAGTGAAGGCGCTGGCGTTTGCACTGGCGATGAGTGTCGCCCCGGCAGCCCTGGCGCAGGACCTGACCGCCCTCGCGCGCGTGAATGCGGCGGCCTCGGTCATCGAGGACAATGGCGACGGGGTCGCGGCGCGGTTTGTGTTGAGCCAGCCGGTGCCCTGGCGCCTGCGGGTGCTGGACGCGCCGCCGCGCCTGATCCTGGACATGCGCGAGGCCGACTGGTCGGGGCTGGCCGATCTGCCCGAGCGCTCGGCCCATGTGGTGGCGTTGCGGGCGGGGCCGTTTCGCCCCGGCTGGTCGCGGCTGGTGATGCAGTTGGACGGGCCGATGCTGGTCGAGCAGGCCGGAATGACCACCGGGGCCGGGGTGACGCTGGCGCTGACGCTGCGGCCCGCGGCGCCGGCCGAATTTGCCGCAAAGGCAGCGCTGCCCGAGCCTGCCGACTGGGCCCTGCCCAGGGCCACCCTGCAGGCGCCCTTGCCCGAAGGTGCTGCCGGGCCTTTGGTGGTGGTTCTGGACCCCGGTCACGGCGGCATTGATCCGGGGGCCGAAAAGGGCGGGCTGACCGAGGCCGCCCTGATGCTGACCTTCGCGCGCGAGTTGAAAGAGGTGCTGCTGCGCGACGGCGGCTTTGAAGTGGTTCTGACGCGCGAGACCGACACCTTCGTGCCGCTGGAAGAACGCTCGACCCTGGCGCGGGCGGTGGGGGCGGATGTCTTCATCTCGTTGCATGCCGATGCGCTGGCGACGGGCGAGGCGGTGGGGGCCACGATCTATTCCCTGTCCGCCGAAGCCAGCGATGCCGCCTCGCAGGCGCTGGCCGAACGACATGACCGTGACGATCTTCTGGCCGGGATCGACCTGAGCCAGCAGGATGATCTGGTGGCCACCATCCTGATGGACATGGCGCGCACCGAAACCACGCCGCGCATTGCGCGGCTGGCGCTGGCGCTGGAAGGCGCGATCAAGGGGGCGGGGATCAAGATGCACCGCCACCCCCGGCAAGAGGCCGGGTTTTCGGTGCTGAAGTCGCCAGACATCCCGTCAGTCCTGGTGGAACTGGGGTTCCTGTCGTCGCAAAGTGACCGGGCCCGGCTGTCGGACCCCGACTGGCGCGCCAGAATGGCGCAGGCGATGCGCGACGGGCTGTTGGCCTGGGCGGCCGAGGATCAGGCGATTTCGGGACTGGCGGGGCCTTAAGCGAAAAAACCCGCCCAAAGCGCGCGCGAGACATCAAGGTGTTTTGACCTTCGCGTCGGCCTTGCCTATATGGGGGGCTTGTTCAGCCAGGGCGGGGGCCGCGTGCTTCGTTTCATCGGATCTTTCTTTGGCGGCCTGTTCACCATGATCACCATGGGCCTGCTGTTCGCCGCCCTGACGGTGGGCGGCATTTTCTACATGTATGCCCGTGACCTGCCCAGCCATGAAAAACTGGCCCAGTACACTCCCCCCACCATCAGCCGCATCTACAACGGCGAAGGCCGCATCATCGACGAATTCGCCCAGGAGCGGCGCCTGTTCGTGCCGATCGACGACATTCCCGATCTGGTGAAAGAGGCCTTCATCAGCGCCGAGGACAAGCATTTCTACACCCACAAGGGCTATGACGTGGCGGGCATGATCGGGGCGTTCCGCGATGCGATCCTGTCGCGCGGCAAGAATGTGCGCGGCGCGTCGACCATCACGCAGCAGGTGATGAAGAACTTCCTGTTGTCGGGCGACCGGACGGGCGAACGCAAGATCAAGGAGATCATCCTTGCGACCCGGCTGGAAGAGACGCTGAGCAAGGACAAGATCCTTGAGCTGTATCTGAACGAGATTTTCCTGGGCCAGAACTCTTACGGCGTGGCCGCCGCTGCCCAGACCTATTTCAACATGTCGTTGGACGAATTGTCGCCTGCCGAGGCGGCGATGCTGGCCTCTTTGCCGAAAGCGCCAGGCGAATTTCACCCGGTGCGCGGCAAGGAACGTCTGCTGGAGCGGCGCAATTATGTGCTGAACGAGATGTTCCAGAACGGCTATCTGGACGAGGCGCGCTACAAGTCCGAACGCGACAAGCCCCTGCTGTCGGTGCAGAACGGCGACTACCCCGCCTTTCGCGCCACCCTGCAGCCGCGCGACTATTTCACCGACGAGATCCGGCGCCAGCTGTCGGGCAGCTTTGGCGAAGAGGAATTCTTTGGCGGCGGTCTGACCATTCGCGCCACCGTCGAGCCCGATCTGCAAAAGATGGCCGCCCAGGCGCTGCGCCGGGGGCTGGAGAAATACGACCGCAATCAGGGCGTCTGGCGCGGCACCGGGCGCAAACTCTCGGCCGAGGGGCTGGCCGATTGGCGGGTGGCGCTTGGGGCCGAGGAAAACCTGGCCCGTGATGTCGAAGGCTGGCATGCCGGCGTGGTTCTGACCTTGGACGACGAGACGGCCAAGGTTGGCATCGAGGGCGAGGCCGAGCCGGGCGTGATCCCGGCCGAAGACGTGACCTGGGCGCGCAAGCGCAATGCCGACGGGTCGCTGGCCAAGAAGGCCAAGGTGCCCGCCGATCTGGTCGAGGTGGGCGACATCGTGATGGTGCGCGCTGTCACCAGTGACGAGGACGGGTCGTTCCTGCGCTGGTCGCTGCGTCAGGTGCCCGAGGTGCAGGGCGGCTTCATGGCGATGGATGTGAACACCGGCCGGGTCTTTGCCATGCAGGGCGGCTTTTCCTATATGGATTCGGTGTTCAACCGTGCGACCCAAGCCACCCGTCAGCCCGGATCGTCGTTCAAACCCTTCGTCTATGCGGCAGCACTGGATTCGGGCTTTACCCCCGCCACCATCATCGTCGACGCCCCGATCGAGGTGGACACGCCGCAGGGCCTGTGGACGCCCAAGAACGCGTCGAACAAGTTCTATGGCCCGACCCCGATGCGCACCGGGATCGAACAGTCGCGCAACCTGATGACGGTGCGCATCGCGCAGGAAATCGGCATGGAGACGGTGGCGGGCTATGCCGAGCGGTTCGGGGTCTACAATCCGATGAACCCTTTCCTGGCCAACGCCCTTGGCGCTCAGGAAACCACCCTGTTCAAGATGGTCGCGGCCTATGCCATGTTCGCAAATGGCGGAGAGCGGGTGGAGCCGACCCTGGTGGACCGCGTGCAGGACCGCACCGGGGCCACGGTGTACCGTCACGATCAGCGCGTCTGCGAGGATTGCGGCGACGCGATCTGGAGCGAGGGCACCGGCCCGCGCATCAGGGCCGACCGCGAGCGGGTGATGGACGCGATCACCGCCTATCAGTTGACTTCGATGATGCAGGGCGTGATCCAGCGCGGATCGGGAACCGGCGTCAAGCTGCCGGTGCCGGTAGCGGGCAAGACCGGCACCACCAACGACGCCAAGGATGTCTGGTTCATCGGCTATACCTCGAACATCGTGGCGGGCTGTTACATCGGCTTTGACCAGCCGCGATCCCTGGGCGAAAACGCCTTTGGCGGCACCCTGTGCGTGCCGGTGTTTCAGGAATTCATGAAAGAGGCGGTCAAGAAATACGGCGGTACCGATTTTGCCGTGCCACCCGGGGGCTATTTCCTGAAGATCGACCGCTTTACCGGGGCGCGCCTGTCGGACGATGCCAGTGGCGACAATGTGGTGGCGGAATACTTCCGCGAAGGGGAAGAGCCGGTGTTCGGTCTGGCGGCGCTGATCGACGGCGGCTTTGCCATGGGCCAGGACCTGCCGCTGTTCGCTGTGGGGGAAACCGACAGCGGCGCGGGGGGGGGCGATACGGTCGTCACCTCGGACGGGCAGACCAAGAAGGTGCCCAAGAAGGCGAATTTCGGCACCTTGTCATCGGGCGGGCTGTATTAGGGCGGGTAGGGAGGAGCCGGCTCTTCTTTTTCTGCCCGGAATCCAGCGCAAAGCCCGCCCGGGCAATGCCCCGTTGCCCGGGCAGGCGATTGCCTTTGCAATCGACGAGAAGGG
>JANMJC010000519.1:0-3434 GCA_031371185.1 Paracoccaceae bacterium
TCATCGCCAAAAAGCTGGTCGTTGCCAACCCCGCCCTCGGCCAGGTCATCGCCGCTGCCCGACAGCACGATGTCATTGCCCGCCCCCATCGCCGCCGCGTCATCGCCGCTGCCCATGTTGGCGTAGTCGCCGGTGCTGGACCCGGTCAGGTCATCGTCGCCGCCGTGCAGAAACCAGGCCAGCGAATCCTGATCGGCGGTTACGGTATCATCCCCCACGGTCCCGTCGCGGCTGTCGGAATAATCACTGCGGTCATACAGCGGATCGCTGTCCTCGGCCCCGGTGCCGCCGTCGCCCAGTTGCGAAAACAGGCTGACCCCGAAGGCGCCCAGAAACAGAAGAAGATTACTGACAAGCGCAAAGTCCATGGCCAAACCACCCGATTACCAACTGATTGTCAGCCTTTGCTTAAAATATGATGAAAATGAGACTGGGTTGGTTCCAAACTGTGAACAATCGCCTCCTGACCCGGAACTTGCCCAAGGGAAGGGGCAAACCGGGGCGGGGCTTGTCCACCGCGCGGCTTTGCCTGTATGACAAGGATACGGGCGAAGGAGACCAGCTTGAGCGAAACTGACAGCTTTATCGACGAGGTGACCGAAGAGGTCCGCCGTGACAAACTCTTTGCGATCTTTCGCAAATATGGCTGGATCGGGGGGCTGGTGATCCTGGGCATCGTCGGCGGGACGGCCTGGAACGAATGGCAGAAATCGGCGCAACTGTCGCGGGCGCAGGCCCTGGGCGATGCGCTGCTGGACGGGCTTGATCTGGGCGCGCCCGAAGATCGTCTTGCCGCGATCAAGGCCGCCCCGGCGGATGGTGCGCAGACCGCCGTGGTCAACCTGCTTCTGGCCTCGGACCCAACGACCGACCGGACCGAGGCGATAGCCGCGCTCAAAACCCTTGCCGCCGATACCGGGCAGACCGACCTGTACCGCGATCTTGCCAACCTGCGCCTTGTGCTGTTGTCGGGTGCCGACATGGGCCTGGCCGATCGCCGCGCCACGCTGGAAACCATGGTGGCCCCGGGTCGGGCCTTTCGGGTTCTGGCGCTGGAACAATTGGCCTATCTGAGGGTTGAAGAGGGGCAGACTGACGCGGCCGTTGTCGAGTTGATCGCCCTTCTGGCCGATCAGGAGGCGACGGCAGCGATGAAGGACCGGATCCGCCAGGTCGTCACCGCCCTGGGCGGCACTTTGCCGGAACCGGCGGCGGGCTGAACCCGAAGGGACCGAACCCTTCAGGGGAGGGTCCTGGACCAAGTTGTGAACAAGAGGACGGGCTGATGGCTTTGGTGCAAGACATTTCACGCAGGGCCCTGATGGCCGCACTTGCCTTTGGTCTGGCCGCCTGCGCGCCCGAGGTGATCCTGCCCGGCGAACGTTTTGATCCGCGCACGCCGCTGGACGCCTCGTTGCCCACCGACACGAACCCCGCCCCGGTTCAGGGGGCGACCACGCCCGAAAACCGATCGGTCGCGCTGGCGCTGCCGGGCGCGCAGACCCTTGCCGGCTGGCCGCAGCGCGGCGGTTCTGTGCGCCACGACAGCCCGCATGGTGCCTTGTCAGCGGCACCCGCACTGGTCTGGGCGGTACCGATCGGAACCGCCAACAGCCGCCAGAACCGCATCGCGGCGGCCCCGGTCGTGGCCGATGGGCGGGTCTTTGCGATGGATGCCGCCGCCGGTCTGACGGCGGTTTCCACCAGCGGAGCGGCCCTGTGGCACGCCGACCTGACGCCGCAATTCGACGTCAACAGCCTGATTTCGGGCGGCGGTCTGTCGGTGGACGGCGCGGGACTGTTCGCCACCACCGGCTATGGCGAGGTCGTGGCCCTGGACACCGGCAGCGGCGCGGTGCGCTGGCGCCAAAGGCTGGACTCGGTCGCTTCGGGCGCGCCTTTGGCCACCGGGGGCGTGGTCTATCTGACCTCGCGCGATGGATCGGCCTGGGCGCTGTCGCAGTCGGATGGCCGCATCCTGTGGACGGTGCCGGGGCTGCCGGCCTCGGCTGGCGTTCTGGGCTCTGCCGCGCCGTCCTTTGGCGGCGACCGCGTGTTCTTTCCCTTCACCTCGGGCGAGATCGGCGCCATCGGACTGGACGGCACGCCGGTCTGGGTCGGCGCGGTGGCGGGGCAAAGGCTGGGGCGTGCCTATGCGTCCAACGGCGATCTGACGGGCGATCCGGTTCTGGTCGGGGACACTTTGTATCTGGGCGCGGCCTCGGGCACCACGGCGGCGCTGGATGCCGCCACCGGCGCGCGGATCTGGACGGCGCCCGAAGGGGCGATGAACCCGCCGCTGGTGGTGGGCGGGTCGGTCTTTGTGGTCAATGACGAAAGCCGTCTGGTGCGGCTGGATGCCGCCACGGGCGCGGTGATCTGGGCGGTGCAGATGCCCTATTTCGTCAACGAGGAGCCCAAGAAGCGCAAGGGCATCGTGGCGCATTACGGGCCGGTTCTGGCGGGCGGGCGCATCGCGGTCGCCTCGGGCGACGGGCTGTTGCGGCTGTTCAGCCCGACCGACGGCACCATGGTCGCCACGGCCGAATTGCCGGGCGGGGCCGCCGCCGCACCCGCCCTTGCGCAGGGCCTGCTGTTTGTCGTTGCGGCCAACGGGCAACTTCTGGCTTTCCGCTAGGCGCGATCTGCTGTACGGGAAGCGCTTCTTTAGGACGCTGACCAATCATGAGCTTTACCCTCGCCATCGTGGGCCGCCCCAATGTGGGCAAGTCGACCCTGTTCAACCGCCTTGTCGGGCGCAAGCTGGCGCTGTTTGATGACCAGCCCGGTGTGACCCGCGATCTGCGCGAAGGCGATGCCAAACTGTTCGACCTGCGCTTTACCGTGATCGACACCGCCGGTCTGGAAGAGGTCACCGACGACAGCCTTCAGGGCCGCATGCGACGGCTGACCGAACGCGCGGTCGACATGGCCGACATCTGCCTGTTCCTGATCGACGGCCGCGTCGGCGTCACCCCGTCCGACGAGGTCTTTGCCGAGATCCTGCGTAAACGCTCTTCCCGCGTCATCGTCGGCGTCAACAAGGCCGAGGGCCGCGCCGGTGACGGCGGTGCCATCGAAGCCTGGTCTCTGGGTCTGGGCGAGCCGGTGCGCATGTCGGCTGAACATGGCGAGGGGATGGATGATCTGTACCACATCCTCAAACCGCTGGAGGGCGAATATGCCGAGCGTGAAGCCGAGAACACACCGCTGACCGACATTGACGTCTCGGAGGAAGAGGCCGAGATGGAGGCGGACGGAACCGCCCACCACCCGACCGCGAAAAAGCCGCTGCAAATCGCGGTGATCGGG
Organism: Paracoccaceae bacterium; assembly: GCA_031371185.1. Taxonomy (GTDB): domain Bacteria; phylum Pseudomonadota; class Alphaproteobacteria; order Rhodobacterales; family Rhodobacteraceae; genus CAIYZT01. The sequence goes on from JANMJC010000519.1 coordinate 3,313, forward strand.
CGGCCGAATGCCGGGAAATCGACGCTGATCAACAAGATCATCGGCGAAGACCGGCTGTTGACCGGGCCAGAGCCGGGCATCACCCGCGACGCCATCTCGGTCCGCTCGGACTGGCTGGGCAC
>JANMJC010000185.1:0-5785 GCA_031371185.1 Paracoccaceae bacterium
GCAGCGCCTGATCTGGGGCTGGCGAGAAGCGCCTGCCCGAGGGCAGTTCAGGCGCTGCCCGGGGGCTTTGGGCCCCCGGTCGGCATGCCGAGAGGCCGGGCGGTGGCAGACGCCAGTGCGCCCGCCACGGGCAGGGCGGGATATTTTAACCGTCAGCTCCTTTCCGTTTGACCGCGTCTGTCCTGACGCCACGCCTCTGCCGAATACAGGATCACCGCCCCCCAGATCAGCGCCAGCGCGCCCAGATGCCAGCGCGTGACGGCATCGCCCATGATCCATGCGGCACAGACAACCTGCAGGGTCGGGTTCAGATATTGCGCAAGGCCCAGGGTCGACAGGCGTACCTTCTGCGCGCCCGAACTGAACAGGATCAGCGGCCCGGCGGTGATGACCCCGGTCAGGGGCAGAAGGACCGAGGCTTCGACCTCGCGGCCAAAGCCACCGCCGCCCTGCCCCAGATGCAGCCAGACCAGATAGGCCAGCGCCAAGGGGGCCAGCAGCAGAACCTCCAGCGTGACCGAGGCGGTGGCATCGGTCTTCATGCCCTTCTTGGTGCGGGTATAGGCCGCGAAACTGAGCCCCAGGCATAGCGCGATCCAGGGGGCCACGCCGATGCCAATGGTCAAAAGGGCGACCGCCGCCGCGACAAGGCCCACTGCAAGGCCCTGCAAAGGGCTCAACCTTTCGCCATAGGTCAGCACCCCCAGAACCACCGCCATCAAGGGAAAGATGTAATAGCCCAGCCCCGCCTCGATCGCATGGCCGTTCTGGATCGCCCAGATGAAGAACCCCCAGTTGAACGAGATCAACAAGGCCGTCAGCAGGATGCGCGGCAGTTCGGGGCCGCGCGCCGCCTGAACCAGCAGCGCAAGGCGCCCCTGCCCCGCCATCAGCCCGCCAAAGGTGACCGCCGACCACAGGGTGCGGTGGGCCAGCATCTCGGGCGCGGGAATGCGCGACAGATAGCGGTAGTACAGGGGCGCCAGCCCCCAGATCACGCAGGCGACGAGCACGCCCACAATTCCCCTGCGCGCCGGGGTCATCGGCGGTCAGCGCAAGAAATTTCGCCTGCGAAGAAGGTCCCCCGCAGGCGGTTCGTTGAGGGCAGGGTTGGGACCACGCTTACAGGCGCGCGGCGACCGCTTCCCAATTCACCAGCTTTTCCAGGAAGTTGGACAGATAGGCCGGACGCTTGTTGCGGAAGTCGATGTAATATGAATGCTCCCACACATCGCAGCCCAGAAGGGCGGTCTGGCCAAAGCACAAGGGGTTCACGCCGTTTTCGGTCTTGGTGACCTTCAACGCGCCGCCCGCGTCCCTGACCAGCCAGGCCCAGCCCGAGCCGAACTGACCAGCGCCAGCGGCCGCGAAATCTTCCTTGAACTTGGCGACCGAACCGAAAGCCTCGGTCAGGGCCTTGTCCAGATTGCCCGGCATCTTCTTGGCCTCGCCCGGGCCCATGATCTGCCAGAACAGATCGTGGTTCCAGTGCTGGCTGGCGTTGTTGAAGATGCCCGACTGTGCCACGGCCCCGGCGTTGTAGGTGCCCTTGACGATCTCTTCGACCGACTTGTTCTCCCACTCGGTGCCGGCAATCAGCTTGTTGCCGTTGTCGACATAGGCCTTGTGGTGCAGGTCGTGGTGATATTCCAGCGTTTCTTTCGACATGCCAAAGGGCGCCAGCGCGTCATGGGCATAAGGCAGGTCTGCAAGGGTGAAGGCCATGGGAAGGCTCCTGTGGTGTAAGGTGGCTTTATGGTCGCCACTAGGTGACTTGGGGGCCGGAAGGTCAAGGGCTGGTGGTACGCCCGCGTCAGTTTCCGCCGAAATTTTGTGCCCGATGCCGAAGCCTTCGAAACGGGTCAGGGATGCCGTCAGACCAATTCCGACCCGGGCTGCGCGGAATGGGTCAAAAGCCCCATCATATAGGCGGCGACCGACCGGAAGCAGACCAGGCGAAAACCACCCTCGATGGCCCAGACTGCCGCCGCTACCTGTGCCGCGCGGCTGCGGCGCAATTCGCCCGTCGCCAGGGTATCGAAATCAACCGGCATCAGCTTGCGCAGCACCTGATCGGCGCGTCCGCCCGTCACCTCGAACACCGCGCGGGCGTCGGACACCACGGCGGCCAGATGGTGATCCTTTCCCATGGCGGCAGCAATGGCGGCCATGGCGGCATCGGTTTCGCCGTAGGGCAGGATCAGCAGGAATTCGTCCGGGCTCATCCAGCCGCAGGCCCGATCGCCGTTGGTGACGATGCGGCGAGGGGCGGGCAAGGCGGTGCCCGCGACGGCCTTGACCGCCTTGGTCAGCGATTTGACCTCGGGTTTGGCGCGCAGCGAGATCATGCCAAGAGGGCCGACCTCGCGGATGCGGGCAAAACCGTCAAAGGTGGCGTTGCCCAAGGGGGCTGCGGGGTCAGACATTCTGCATGGCTCCTTCCTTGTCGTAAAACACCGGATCGACGACGCGGGCACGCACCGTACCGCCGCCAAGAGTGTTGAAATCAACCTCGTCGCCGATGCGGGTCAGACCGCCCAGGATCAGCCCCAAGGCGATGCCTTTGCTTACGGTCGGCGAGTGGTAGGTCGAGGTGACGCGGCCTTGGGTGTTGCGCTGACCGTTGGCATTCACGCCCGGCGCCAATATATAGGCGCCGTCCGGAATGACCGATCCGTCCAGCGTCTCGAACCCCGCCAGCTTCCAGCGGTCGGCCCTGGCCAGAAAGCTGCGTTCCTGACCGCGCTTGCCCAGATAATCCGCCTTCTTCCTGGAAATCGCCCAGTCCAGATTCAGATCCTGCGGGATCACCGTGCCGTCGGTTTCATCGCCCATCATGATGAAGCCCTTTTCGGCCCGCATCACATGCATGGCCTCGGTGCCGTAAGGCATGACCCCCAGATCGGCCCCCGCCGCCATCAGCTTTTCCCACAGCGCCAGCCCGTGGCCCGCCGGAACCGCAATTTCATACGACAACTCGCCCGAAAACGAGATGCGGTGCACCCGCACCGGCAACCCGCCAAGCGTGCCCTCGGCAAAGGTCATGAAGGGCATCGCCTCTTTGCCCAGATCCATGCCGCCAAGCCGTTCCAGCAGAAGGCGCGCCTTGGGACCGGCCACGGCAATCTGGGCATATTGCTCGGTCACATTGGCGGTATAGACCTGCCAATCCCACCATTCGCACTGCAGCCAGTCTTCCATGTGGCCGTGAATGCGCTCGGCCCCGCCGGTGGTGGTGTGGCACAGCCAGGTGTCGTCGGACAGCCGGATCACCACGCCGTCATCGGTCAGAAAGCCGCTTTCGCTGCACATCAACCCATAGCGGCATTTGCCGATCGGCAGGGACGACATGACATTGGTATACAGCATGTCCAGGAAGCGGCCCGCATCGGGGCCCTTGACGATGATCTTGCCAAGCGTCGAGGCATCCAACAGCCCGACATTGGCCCGCGTGTTCAGGATTTCGCGGTGCACGGCCTGTTCATGCGTCTCACCGGCGCGCGGATAGCAATAGGCGCGGCGCCACAGGCCGACCGGCTCCAGATAGGCGCCCCGGGCTTCGTGCCATGGGTGCATGGGCGTGATGCGCAGGGGCTGAAAGATCTCGCCCCGCGCCTCGCCCGCCAGCGCGCCCAGGGGAACGGGGGTATAGGGCGGGCGGTAGGTGGTGGTGCCGACATTGGGGATCTTGTCGTTCAGGGCCTGGGCCAGAACCGCCAGACCGTTGATATTCGACAGCTTTCCCTGATCGGTGGCCATGCCAAGCGTGGTATAGCGCTTGGTATGTTCGACCGAGGTATAACCCTCGCGCGCGGCAAGCTGCACGTCCGACACCTTGACGTCGTTCTGAAAGTCCAGAAACATCTTCATGCGCAACTTGGGGTTGGCGCCCTGCGGCATGATCCAGACCGGTTCCATCGCGGCCTCTTGCGGGGCCCCGGCGGTGGCGGGTCTGGCCTTGGCCTTCAGGCCCAAAGCCGTGACGGCGTCCGCCGCTGCCTTTGCCGCATCCTCCAGAACCTGCGCGGCATGCAACGCGCCGTTGGCGGACCCGGCGGCAAAAACCATGGCCGCGCCGTCCTGATTGGTCGGCGGGCGGGTGGCATCGGGGCGGAAATGTGATTGCGCGTCGTCCCAGATCAGCTTGCCGCCGCAATGGCTGAACAGATGCACCACCGGCGACCAGCCGCCCGACATGGCAACCGCGTCGCAGGCGATCTCTTCCAGAACCGCGCCCTCGCCGGCCTGCAACCCGATGGCAACGCCCGTCACCCGCTTGCCGCCCTTGACGCGGACCACGGCACGGCCCGACGAGATGCGGATGCCCAAAGCCCGGGCGCGGGCTGGCAGCGCGCCCGTCACCTCGGGCCGCGCGTCCACGATCAGAGGCACCTCCAGCCCCGCCTCGCGCAGGGCGATGGCGGTGCGGTAGGCGTCATCGTTGTTGGTCACGATCACGGTGCGGTCGCCCTGCGACACCGCATGATTGACGACATAGTCACGCACCGCCGAGGCCAGCATCACGCCCGGCACGTCATTGCCCGCAAAGGACAGGGGCCGCTCCAGCGCGCCGGTGGCCGCCACGATGCGCGCCGCCCGGATGCGCCACAGGCGGTGACGGGGGCGGCCATCGCCGGGGCTGTGGTCGGCCAGCTTTTCGTCCGCCAGCACAGCGCCGTGGTCATAAGACCCCGCCACCATGCAGCGGGCGCGCAAGGTGACATTCGCCATCTTTCCAAGCGCTTGCAAGGTGTCGTTGATCCAAGCTTCGGCAGGCTTGCCGTCGATCAGGTCGCCATCCACCGGGGCGCGGCCGCCCCAATGGGCGTTTTGTTCCAAGACCATCACGCGGGCCCCGGAACTGGCAGCGACCAGTGCGGCCTGCAACCCCGCAATCCCGCCCCCCGCAATCAGGATGTCGCAGAAGGCATAGGCGTATTCGTAACGGTCGGCATCCATCTCTTTGGGAGCGCGGCCCAGACCGGCGGACTGGCGGATGAAAGGCTCGAACACATGTTTCCAGGCCGCACGCGGATGGATGAAGGTCTTGTAATAGAACCCGCCGGGCAGAAAGCGCGCGAACAGGTTGTTCACGATGCCGATGTCATGCTCCAGACTTGGCCAGTGGTTCTGGCTGGTGGCCTGCAAGCCATCGAACACTTCGGTGGTGGTGGCGCGCTGGTTGGGTTCAAACCGCGCGCCGGCCCCCATGTTGACCAGACCGTTCGGCTCTTCGGCGCCACTTGCCACCAACCCGCGTGGACGGTGGTATTTGAAGCTGCGGCCCACCAGCATCTGGTCATTGGCCAGAAGGGCCGAGGCCAGCGTATCGCCCTTGAAGCCGCGCAGGCGCTTGCCGTTGAAGGTGAATTCCACGGCGGTCGTGCGGTCGATCAGGCGGCCGCCCTTTTGCAAACGGGTGCTCATCTTGCGGCGTTCCTTCTGGTCTGGACGGTGCCCCCCCACCCCATCCCTCCACCACAAGGGGGGATGGAGGCGTTGATCTGGCGCAGGGCGGTGCGGGTGGCAGGGGCCTCAAGCCGCCCCTCCCCCCGTGTGGAGGAGGAGGGGCAGGCGCGCTGGTCGTTCCAACAAGAGCCGGGACGCAGGGCAACGGCGCAACCCGGCCCCTCCCCCCTTGTGGGGGAAGATGGGCAGGCGCGCCTAGCGTTCCACCGAGAGGCGGGACGCGGGGCAGTGGCGCAACCCGGCCCCTCCCCTCTTGTGGGGGAAGATGGGCATGCGCGCCTTGCGTTCCACCGAGAGGCGGGACGCGGGGCAGCGG
>JANMJC010000526.1:0-2077 GCA_031371185.1 Paracoccaceae bacterium
TCACATTGGACGGAGACCGCGACGTGGCCCAATACATGACCCATCATGCGGCGGCGCTGGCCCGCGGCGAAGCCGTTGCAACGCCGCATCTTCTGCGCTCCGGTGACTGGATCGACATCGACCCGGCGGGTGATGTCGTGATGGAGCGTTAGAATGCGCGCCGCGATGTTCGATGCCCCGCTTGCCATGCGCATGGTTGACGTGGCCCTGCCCATACCCGGCCCCGGCGAAGTGCTGGTCAAGGTCGCCGCCGCCGGGCTTTGCGCGGGCGATCTGTACATCTACACCGGAAAGAATCCCTACGTCAGCTATCCGCGCATCGGCTGCCATGAAATTGCGGGCCGCGTCGTCAGCTATGGGGCGGGTGCTGCCGGTCCGGCCCCCGGAACCCGCGTCGTCGTGGATCCTTTCATCGGTTGCGGTGCCTGCTACCCTTGCCGGATCGGCAAGCGCAACTGCTGCGCCAATCTGTCCATCGTCGGCATCCACCGCGAGGGCGGCTTTGCCGACTACGTCACCGCTCCGGCGCGGAACCTGAACCTTGTGCCGGACATGCTGGACGATTTCACGGCGGCCTTTGCCGAACCTGTCGCCATCGGGGTTCAGGGCTGCCGGCGTGGCATGGTGACGGGCGATGACTCGGTGCTTGTGCTGGGCGCGGGGCCGATCGGTCTGGCCGTGGTCGAAGTCGCCCGCGCCATCGGTGCCAAGGTCTACGCGACCGATCTGTCGCCCGAACGCCTTGAGATCGCCGCCGGGCTTGGGGCTGTCCCGGTGGCGGGGGGCGAGGGGCTGCTGGCGCGCGTGCTTGACCTGACCGGGGGTGAAGGCATGCCGGTCGTGATGGAGGCCACGGGTGCCGCCTCTGCCATGGAACAGACGATCGACCTTGTCGCCGCCGGGGGGCGGATCGTCATTCTGGGACTGGTGAAGAAGGGTCTGGGGATCACCTTGCCCGGCCTTGATTTCACCCGCAAGGAAGTGACCATTCTGGGCTCGCGCGCGTCGGTCGATTGCTTTCCCGAGGCCTTGTCGCTTCTGGCCTCGGGGCGCATCCGTTACCCGTCGATCGCCAGCCGGTTCACGCTTGAGGATGCGCCAAAGGTCTTTGCCCAACTTGCGGAAAACCCGATGGCCATGCACAAGGCCGTCTTTGTGTTGGAGCCGACATGAAGCTGGTCACTTTTTCCCTGAAGGAACGTCCGCAGGCGCTGCAAACCGGCGTGCTGATCGACGATCAGGTGGCAAGCCTGACGAATGCCGGTCTGGGGCTTGATCTGCTTGGGATCATCGCGGGGGGGGGGCAGGCCATGGCGCAGGTCCGCTCGGCCTGGCCCAGGGCACCGCGTCATCCCCTGGTCAGCGTCCAGCTTCACGCGCCGATCCGACCGGGCAAGGTTCTGTGCTCGGGGGTAAACTACCGGGCCCACGCGCTGGAGAATCCCAAGGCGGTGATGCCGACCGAGCCGTTCTTCTTTGCCAAGCTGCCGTCGTCGATCACCGGTCCTGACGCGGGAATCGTAAAACCGGCGCTGACCGGGCAAATGGATTACGAGGTCGAATTCGCCGTGATCATCGGCAGGCACCTGCACCAGCCGACCCCGGAACAGGTGATGCCGGCGATCTTCGGCTACACGCTGCTGAACGACATTTCGGCGCGGGACGTGCAGTTCAAGGACAACCAGATCACGCTAGGCAAGAATTTCGCCGGCTTCGCCCCCATCGGCCCCTGCATCGTGACCGCCGATGCCATGCCGCATCCGGACCGGGTCGCGCTGAAGACAAGGTTGAATGGCAAGGTGATGCAGGACGGGACCACGGCGGACTGGCTGTTCTCGTTACCGCAGTTGATCGGACATCTGGCGCAGGTCATGCCGCTGGAGCCGGGCGACATCGTCACCACCGGCACACCTGCCGGCGTCGGCCTGTTTCAAAAACCGCCCGTCTATCTCCGCGCTGGCGACGTCGTCGAATTGGAGATCGATGGCATCGGCGTCCTCCGCAATCCCGTCGTCGCCGCTTCATGAGCAATCCACTCCAACAACTCGATCACCTCGCCATCGTCGTGCGCGACACC
>JANMJC010000206.1:0-7857 GCA_031371185.1 Paracoccaceae bacterium
GCAAACGCGCCCTCCCGGGGGGAGGTCGGGCGCGGCCCGGCGGCGCAAAGCGCCTTGATTCCGGGCAGAAAAAGAAAGGCAGGACAGAGACCTGATACTTGAAAACTCAGCCCCCCCCTTGCCAAATTTGATTTCAATCGAATTTGGCCGCGCCTGCCTGCCCCCGGGCAGGCGCGGCCAAATTCCTCCACCGTCCGGCCTGCGAAACACCCCTTGGCCTTCGCCGTTCCGGCTCTGCCCAACGGACCGAAACGACATCGCTAAAAACGGTCTCCCAGACCATTTTCTTGACGCTCGTCATGTCCCACAGCGTTTTCAGATCGGTCCGAAGCGCGCAGTTCCTGAAGGCCTCGCTCTTGCCATCACCCCGGATCACCGCCCAGCCCCTATTCCCGCCATGCTGATGCAGATCATCCTGCTGCCCTTCCCGGCCTGCTACCTTGACCTTCAGCGCCATTTCGCGCCGCAAAGGAGAGTTGTCATGGACAAGGACCGGATCAAGGGCTCGGCCAAGGTTGTCGCCGGCAAGGCGAAGGTTGCCGTCGGCAAGGCGGTTGGCGATGCCAAGCTGACCTCCGAGGGCGAGGCCCAGAAGGTTGAAGGCCGCGTGCAGAACGCCATCGGCGGCATCAAGGACGCGCTGAAAAAGAAGGGTTAGCTCCCTTTGACACGCGCCCCTGCGACACAGCCGCCAGCCGCATTCGTCGGACTGGCATGGCCTTCGGGCCCCTTGCGCCCCCGCGTCGGGGCCCACCCCCCCTCTGACCCGAAGGAGATTGCGATGAAGGGTATCGTTGCCTACCTGCTTGGCGTGCCGATCCTGGTGATCATCCTGCTGTATGTGACCAACATATTCTGACGGCAGCGGTCACGACGCCTGCGGCACCACGCGCGGCTTGCCCGTCTCGTCGATGGCGACAAAGGTGAACAGCCCCTCGGTCACCTTTTCGCGCGCGGCCTGTCGGTTGCGCAGCACCCAGGCCTCGATCTGCAGGCCCATCGAAGTGCGGCCGATGCGGGCGATCTGGACATAGATGCACAGCACGTCGCCCACCTTGACCGGCCGGATGAACTGCATCGCGTCAATCGCCACCGTGGCCACCCTCCCTTGGGCGCGGGCAGCAGCAACGATGCCCGCCGCCATGTCCATCTGGCTTAAAACCCAGCCGCCAAAGATATCGCCGTTGGTGTTCACGTCGCGCGGCATTGCCAGCGTTCGCAGGGTCAGTTCGCCCTTGGGTTCGGTCGGGTCCACGGCATTTCCTTTGTCGGTGTGCCGCGCCAGATTACCCAAAGCCGTCGGGCGCGCAATGGGCGCCGGGCCGGCGCTGAACCTTAGCGCGCCACGGTGACCGAGCAATGCGCCAAGGCGGCATCACAGCGCCTGGCCGTATCGGCCGCGACCGCGACGGCCTGCATCGAATGGGCGGTCCCGTCGAGCGGGCACGGGATTTTCCGGGTCGTGGCGCGCTGTTGTGCTGTCTGGGAAAGGCCGGTTGGCGTGGACCCTGTCAGGACAGCGGCGCCCGGGCCTTGACGCAGGTCAAGCCGGGGGCTGGCGGACCTGACCCTTGGCGCAGTAGGTTTTTGCCAGGGCTCGCATCGCCCCGCTGTACAGCGCCATGTCAACGCCAACGCCGACAAAATTCGCCCCCGCCGCGAGGGCTTCGGCGATATAGGCTGGATCGGTGGTCAGAACTCCGGCGCTGCGGCCCGCCCCGCGGATCCGCGCCAAGGCGTCCAGCACCGCCGCCTTGACCAGCGGATGCCCCGGCTGCCCGGGAAACCCCATGTCGGCCGCCAGATCGGAGGGCCCCAGAAAGAACCCGTCCACCCCGTCGATGGTCAGCATCTCGTCCAGCGCCTCCAGCCCGGCGCGGCTTTCGATCTGCAGTACCAGGCAGATCTGCGCATTCGCCGTCACGATATAGTCGCTGATCGCCCCGAACCGCGAGGCCCGCGCCATCGAGGCCCCGACCCCGCGCATCCCTTGCGGCCCATAGCGCGTGGCCCGAAGGATCGCACGCGCCTGCGCCGCCGTTTCCACCATGGGCACCAGAAGGCTTTGCGCGCCGATGTCCAGAAGCTGCTTGATGCGGCCCGCGTCATCATCGACCGGCCGCACCACGGGCAGACAGGGCGAGGCCAGAACCGCCGCCAATTGCCCCGACAGCGAGCGGATGTCGTTGGGCGCATGTTCGCCGTCGATCAAAAGCCAGTCAAACCCGGTCGTGGCCGCCACCTCGGCGACATAGGGGTCGGCAAGGCCCAGCCAGCAGCCAAACAGCGTTTCGCCGGCGGCAAGTCGTTTTTTCAGCAGGTTTTCCGGTGCAGGCATGGGACCCTCAGGCGAAAGAAATGGAAACTTGGCCAAAGCTGCCGAAATCGGCGTGAAACCGGCTGCCGGGCGGGGCTTCGACGGGGCGCAGGAAGGACCCCGACAAGACGATATCATCTTTCGACAGCCCCAGACCATAGCGCGCCAGCCGGTGAACCAGCCAGACGATGCCCGTCAACGGATCATCCAGCACGCCCGCGCCAAGGCCGGTTTCCTCAACCACCCCGTCGCGTTTCAGGATCGCTCCGGTCCAGCGCAGGTCAAGGGCCTGCGGGTCGTGCCGCGCAGTGCCCAGCACGATGCCCGCGTTCGCGGCATTGTCGGAGATCGTGTCAACGATGGTGCGCGCCCGGCCCGTCGCGGGATCGGCGCGAAGAATGCGGGTGTCGAGAATTTCCAGACCGGGGGCCACAGCGCGGGTGGCGGCCAGGACATCGGCGCGGTCCACCATTGGCCCGGCCAGATCGGCCCCCATGAGAAAGGCAATCTCGGCTTCGATCCGGGGCTGAATGAACCGTCCCTTCGGCACCACCGCGCCATCGGCAAACAGCATGTCATCCATCAACACGCCCGAATCCGGCGTGGTGATCTTCAACGCCTCTTGCATGGCGCGGCTGGTCAACCCGATCTTCCAGCCGATCCCGCGCCGCCCCGCCGCCCGCTTGCGCACAATCAGCGCCGCCTGAATGGCATAGGCCTGATCCAGCCCCGCCTGCGGATGGGCGACCGAGATCAACCCGCGCTGCCGCCCGGTCCTCTCGGCCTCAAACAATGCCTTGGCCTCGGCGTCGATCTGGTCCGGCGTCATTCGTCGATCACCCCATTGCGCAAGACCCCGATTCCGGGGCTTTCCACCTCGACCACATCGCCGGGCCGCAGCCAGACCGGCGGATCAAACCGCGCGCCCGCCCCGGTGGGCGTGCCGGTGACGATGATGTCGCCCGGCTCCAGCGTGCAGAAGGTCGAGATATAGGCGATCTGCCGCGCCACGGGAAACAGCATGCGCCCGGTGCGATCCTGCTGGCGGATCTCGCCGTTGACGCGGGTGACCAGCGGGACATCGACGATCTGGGCAGGGTCGCGGAACGGCACCAGCCAGGGGCCCATCGCGCCCGAGCGGTCCCAGTTCTTGCCCTGCGTCACGTTGAATTTCGCATGGCGTACCCAATCGCGGATCGTGCCTTCGTTGCACAGGGTCAGGGCGGCGATGTGGTTCAGCGCCTGCGCCTCGTTGATGCGCCGACCGCCCCGGCCGATCACCACGGCAATCTCGCCTTCATAGTCCAGTTGCGCGCTTTCCGGCGGGCGCACCAAAGCCTCGCCATGGCCGGAAAGGCTGCTGGCAAAGCGGATGAACAGGCTCATGTTCGGCGGCGCCTCTTGCCCGTCCTTGTATTCGGCGTTGCGGTCGGGAAAGTTCACACCGACGCAGATGATCTTGCCCGGATCGGGCAAGGGAATGTCCCACAGGAATTGTCCGGCCTGATGCGTCACCGCCCGGCCCTGCGCCGCGCGCACCACATGGTTCAGCGCTCCGGCTCGGATCACGTCGGTCAGGGTGCGCCACTGGGCAAACTCGGGCGACAGGGCCACGAACCCGCTTTCGACCACCGCGCCCCAAAGCCTTGCCTCTCCCACTCTGATCGTCGCAAGCCGGTCCATCTGCCGCTCCATTCATCTGTTCAAGAATATCCTGCAGGGAGACGACTGCGTTTTCCCGAAAACGCGGTCGCCGGGGATGCAAAACCCCCGGGGCCGGGCATGGGTGCCCCCTTATGGCGCGATGATCGGCTGCGCCTTCAGGTCGCTGTCCACCAGCGCCGCTCCGTCAAAGTCTGACCCCAGATTGAACCACGACAAAGGCGCCGGCGCACCCCAAAGGGTCTGGCGTTGCGGATCGGTCAGGCTCCACCGGATCGGCTCCAGATCGGGATCACAGGTCTGGTAGTCGCTGCAATAGATTTCGGTCCGGTGACCATCCTTGTCGCGAATATACAGGAAAAAGGCGTTCGAGATCCCGTGGCGCCCCGGTCCGCGTTCGATATTGGCAAGATAGCCCGTCGTCGACATCAGATCCAGCAGGTCGATGATGTTCAGGGGTGTGGGCACCCAGAAGGCGGTATGGTGCAGGCGCGGACCGGTGCCGTTGGTAAAGGCCACGTCATGCACCCCGCCCTTGCGGTGCATCCAGGCCGCCCATATCCGCCCGGTCTGATCATCGGCGGTGTACTCGGTCAGCCGGAATCCCATCGCGGCGTAAAAGGCCACCGAAGCATCGACGTCCGAAGCGAACATGTTGAAATGGTCGATCCGCAGCGGCTTGACGCCGCGGTACAGCTTGTATTGCTGATGGATCGGCGGCAACCGGTCCATCTGGGCGTAAAACTCCAGCGGAATTCCCCAAGGGTCGCGCGTGCGCAGAACACGGCCCATGAAGGGGCGTTCGACCCAGGACACCGGCAGGCCCTTGGCGCGGAACCAATGCTCGGCGCGGTCGAGGTCGACCTCGTCCCAGACCTTGAAGCCCAGAACCCCGACCGACCCCGCATCCGCCTTGCGCAGGATCATGCAGTGGTGCCCGCGCTCCTCCAGTGCCCTAAGGTAGACGTGTTGCGCATCCTCATGCGTCACCTGCAGACCCAGAATGTCCACATAATAGGCGCGCGACCAGGCCAGATCGGTGACGCCGAGTTCGACATGGGACAGGCGGACGATGTTGAAGGGCGGGTAAAGGTTTGGAGCGGGAACGGGCATGACGATTCCTCAGACAGGGAAAATCGCGGGGGGATTGAACGGGCCCGGCGCGGGAAAACAGGGGATTACAGCCGTGCCGGTGGCGGTGTCGCCTTCCCCGTCAAGGGCACCTTGCGCTGTGGTGATATCGTGCTGCGCCCGCTCGCCCGGGCAGTAACCGGCATCGTCCGTCAGCTTTTTCAGATCGGCCCGGCGGTCGACGCCGGACAAGGGCCAGAAGGGGCCATGGTGGGCCGCAATTGCCCCGGCTGGCCGGGACCTGAGGCTTGGCGACGCCGAAGCGACGGGGAACGCGCGGGCAGCGCCGGGCTTTGTCGCCGTGGCCGCCGCGCCGCCAAGGGTCCTGGGTCCGGCGGGGTCACGGGGCGCGTCTTGAATGACCTGCGGAACCTCGTCCGCGGCAGGCAGCCCCCCGAACCAATGGCTGGCGAAGCCAAGGATCGCCTCGTTCACGCCCCGGTGCGGGTCGCAGATCACCCCGGTTGCCACAGGGGCGACGTGGGCGCACCGGCTGAATGCGACCTGCCCGCCCTGGACCGCCTGACGCTTGGCCTTCACCGGAGCGTCCCGGTCCAAGGTCGGCAAGGTCGGCACCTGGGTGCCGTTCGCCGCCGCAACAAACTCTTGCATCGCCAGTCTCCTTCCCGCGGTCCGTGCCCCTGTCCCCATGCGCTTCCCTGTCCTGCGACTGCCCTCAGGTCCCAAGCCGCTGGATCTTGTGGTGTCCAAGCGCAATCGAAGTGTTCTTGGCCTCCATGAAGAAGTCAAAGCTCCAGTCGCCGCCATCGCGACCGATTCCGCTGGACTTGACGCCACCGAAGGGCGTGGGCAGGTGGCGCACGTTTTCGGAATTGACCCAGACCATTCCGGCCTCGACCGCGCCGGAAAAGCGCAGGGCGCGGGTCAGATCGTTGGTCCAGACATAGGCGGTCAGCCCGTAGATGACGCCATTGGCGATTGCCAAAGCCTCAGCCTCGTCCTTGAAGGTCAGACTGGTCAGGAAGGGGCCGAAAACCTCTTCCTGGGCGATTCGCATGTCGGGTTTGGCCCCGGTGAACAAGGTCGGGCGCACGAACCATCCCGCATCGCCCAAGCGTTCGCCCCCCGCCACCAGCTGTGCCCCCTCGTCCCGGCCGATGCCGACATAGGACATCACCTTGTCGAAATGGGTCTGGTGGATCAGCGGGCCGACCTCGGTCCGGGGGTCCAAGGGATGGCCGACCCTGATGGCGTTGACGCGCTGGATCAGCCTCTTGTGAAAATCCTCGGCAATGCTTTCCTGCACCAAGAGCCGCGAGGACGAGGTGCAACGTTCACCATTCAGCGAGTAGATCATGAAGATCACCGCATCCAGGGCGCGTTCGATGTCGGCATCGTCAAACACCACCACCGGGTTTTTGCCGCCCAGTTCGAAATGCACCCGCTTCAGCGTATCGGCGCCCTGTTTCATGATCATCGACCCGGTGCGGCTTTCGCCGACAAAGGCGATGGCCTTGACGTCGGGATGCATCGTCAGGGCGCGCCCTGCGCCCTCGCCCAACCCGTTGACAAGGTTCAACACGCCGGGGGGCAAGCCGGCCTCGTGGCAGATCTCTGCCAGGAGGCGGGCCGACAGGGGCGAGAATTCTGCCGGCTTGTGCACAACGGTGCAGCCCGCCGCCAGCGCCGGGGCGATTTTCCAGGTCGACAGCATGAAGGGCGTGTTCCACGGCGTGATCACCCCCACCGGGCCGATCGGGTGGCGTGTGGTCACGTTCCAATGCGTCGCGGTCGGCAGGCTTTGGCCATCACGCGCACCGGGCGCCAGATCTGCGAAATAGCGGAAATTCTCGGCGCCGCGCAGGGCGGCCTTGGACATGAACCGCCAGGCCTGCCCGGTATCCCAGCATTCGCACAGGGCGATCTCTTCGGCGCGCTCTTCGATCAGGTCGGCGATGCGGTGCAGAATGGCTCGGCGCTTTTCACCCTCCAGTGCCGCCCAGGCCGGAAAGGCCGCCTTGGCCGCGCGCGCCGCCGCGTCGATATCGGCCGTGGTGCCCAGGGCGACCCGCGCGATCAGGCTTTCATCCACCGGCGAGCGGGTTTCAAACCACGCCTCCGCCTCGACATCGCGCCCCCCGATCAGGTTCACGATACCCCGGTCGGCAAAACGCGCCAGGTGCTTTGCCAGCCTGGCCTGATGCGTGGCAAGATCGGTCATGGCGTGTCCTTGGCAAGGAATTTTCGGATCGATGAGGATTTGCGCGACAGGTCGCCGTCGATTTCGCGCAGCTCCATCGACAGCATGAAAGAACAGGCCTCCATGATCGGGCGGCAAAACGTCTCGACCGCGGTGCCGACCGTTGCAAGCGCGCGCTGCTTGGTGGCCTCGTCCCGCCCCGCCCCGATGCGAATCGTCATGTCGACAAAGGCGTGGTCGGGGTTTCCGTCGGCCATCAGGACATGATCGACGCCGACCGCCCGAATGCGAATACCCGCCAGGGGAAAGACCCCGGTCGCCACCGCCGCATCACGGATGCAGACCAGAAGCGCGGGCAGGTTCAGCCTCGCCTCTAGATTTCTGGAATAGTCGAGGTGGAAATGGGGCATCGCTTCCTCCTATTGCTTACCTTGTTAAGTATTATCGCCGATTCTGTCAAGCCTGCAGCTTGAGAGCGCCCCGATTTCGCGCGATAAGGGGGCATGTCTGACGATGCCCCCCTTTTGCGCCGCACCGAACGGTCCTTGCCCATTGCCCTGCTGCGGGCGCGCTATTGGACGCCCAC
>JANMJC010000242.1:0-8253 GCA_031371185.1 Paracoccaceae bacterium
CGCAAGGTGCAGGCGGGCGAGGTGATTGGGTTTTCGGACACCCTGAGAGCGACGGTGACGGCCAAATCCGACACCGATCTGACGCTGGAGTTCAACCTTGCGGGCGACGATTTTGACGCGGCCCTGTCGCAGGCCGGGACCATGCCGCTGCCACCCTATATCGCCGCCAAACGTCCCGCCGACGCGCGCGACAAGACTGATTACCAGACCGTCTTTGCCCGCCACGCCGGCGCCGTCGCCGCCCCGACCGCCAGCCTGCATTTCGACGCGGACCTGCTGGCGGCCCTTGCGGCCAAGGGCGTGCAGTTCACCGAGGTGACCCTGCATGTCGGCGCGGGCACCTTTCTGCCGGTCAAGGTCGAGGACGTGACCACCCACAAGATGCATGCCGAATGGGGCGAGGTCAGCGCGGCGGCCGCCGACCAGATCAACGCCACCAAGGCGGCGGGCGGCCGGGTCATTCCGGTCGGCACCACCGCCCTGCGCCTGATCGAGACGGCGGCGCGGTCTGGCCGGGTTCAGCCCTGGCGCGGGCCGACCGACATCTTCATCTATCCGGGCTTCGACTTTCAGGCCACCGATGCCCTGATGACCAACTTTCACTTGCCGAAATCCACCCTTTTGATGCTGGTCGCGGCGCTGATGGGCAAGGCGCGGATGGACCGGATCTATGACCACGCGATCGCGCAAAGGTATCGGTTCTTTTCCTACGGCGATTCCAGCCTGCTGATCCCGTAGAGCGGGGGTTTGGCACCCCCGCAGCCTTGTGTTTTCAAGAAAACACAAAGCTTCCCCCGCCGGATATTTGGATCAAGATGAAGGAACTGGGGGGATTCACTTTTGCCGGCCGATTGTCTAGGTTGACGGACAAAGAACAGGTGGCCGATGCTGAGTGTTTTGCGAACATCCTGGGCCCTTTTGTTGGGCGTGATGCTGCTGATGCTGGGCAACGGCATTCAGGGCACGCTTCTGGGCATTCGCGGCAAGATCGAGGGCTTTTCGGCCCTGGAGATGTCGGTGGTGATGGCGGCCTATTCGGGAGGCTTCCTTCTGGGCAGCCGCATGGCACCCGAGATGATCCGCCGGGTCGGCCATGTCCGGGTTTTTGCGGCCCTTGGGTCGTTGATCTCGGCGGTGCTGGTGCTGTATCCGGTGGCGCCCGACTGGATCGCCTGGGCCGTCATGCGGGTGGTGATCGGGTTTTCCTTTGCCGGGGTCTATATCACGGCCGAAAGCTGGCTGAACGCGGCGGCCAGCAACGAGACGCGCGGCCAGGCCCTGTCGGCCTACATGATCTGCCAGATGATCGGCATCATCGGGGCCCAGGGCCTTTTGAACCTGCGCGATCCGGGCGGCTACGATCTGTTCGTGATTTCTTCGGTGCTGGTGTCGGTCGCCTTCACGCCGGTGCTCTTGTCGGCGGCCCCGGCCCCCAGCTTTGAACGGATCACCCCCCTGTCGATGCGGCGGCTGTTCGCCATCTCGCCGCTTGGCTGCGTCGGGCTGTTCCTGCTTGGCGGCATCTTTTCGGCGCTGTTCGGCATGGCCTCGGTCTGGGGGTCAGAGATCGGCCTGTCGGTGCGCAACATCTCGATCTTCATCGGGTCGATCTATCTGGGCGGGCTGGTGCTGCAATATCCCATCGGCTGGGCGTCAGACCGCTTTGACCGGCGCCGCATCATTCTGGTGCTCGCGGCCTTGGGAACCCTGGTGACGGCCCTGGGGATGGTCCTGCCGTGGAACATGGGGGTACTTGCCGCCATCGCGTTTCTGGCGGGCGGCATCGCCAACCCGCTTTATTCGCTGCTGGTCGCTTATGTGAACGACTATCTGGAGGCCGACCAGATGGCCGGGGCGTCGTCGGGGCTGATCTTCATCTACGGGTTGGGGTCGATCGGGGGGCCCTTGCTGACCGGCTATCTGATGTCGCTGGTCGGGCCTTCGGGGTTCTTCCTGTTCATCGCCCTGTTGTTCGCGGCCACCACCGCCTATGCGCTGTACCGCATGTCGCGGGGCCGGGTGCGGCTGTTCCGGCGCCGGTTCCACGCCCTGTCGCCCACCGCCTCTGCAGTCGCCGTCGCGGCGGCGGTCGAGCGCAAGGACGACATCGGCCTGCCCTGATTCCGGCCATTTTTCCCTGTCTTTTCGGTTCAAACCGTTTACCAATCGGGGGGCAATCGCCCGGAGGGACCCATGTCGCGTCAGGAAGAAGTTCTGGAATTCTGGTTGCCTCAGGGCGTGAAGGCCTGGTTTGCCGTCGATCCCGAGGTCGATCACCAGATCCGCCTGCGGTTTCTCGACCTCTGGGGGGCCGCCTGGGAGGGGGGCCTGCGCGACTGGCAGGTCAGCCCGCGCGGCATGCTGGCCTATCTGATCGTGACCGACCAGTTCCCGCGCAACATGTTCCGGGGCGATGCGCGGTCCTTTGCCACCGACGACCGGGCCCGCGCCGCCGCGCGTCAGGCGGTGATGCGGGGCCATGATCTGGCGGTGAACGGGCCCGAGCGCTGCTTTTTCTACCTGCCGTTCGAACATGCCGAATCCCTGGGCGATCAGGACTGGGGCGTTGATCTGACCGAAGACCGCCTGCTGGACGCCTCTTTTCTGCTGAACGCCAAGGCCCACCGCGAAATCATCCGCCGCTTTGGCCGCTTTCCGTTCCGCAACAAGGCCCTGGGGCGCGAGACCACCGCGGCCGAGCAGGCCTTTCTGGACGCGGGGGGCTACGGCGCGCTGATGAAGGAACTGGCCGGATAATCAGCCATGCGCGCCCTGCATGGGCCCAAGGCGCGGCCTTTGTTGCTTGGGTTCATGAAATGGTTTAAGGCCAAACCACTTTTCAAGGGAGGAAAGACCAGTGACCACGAGCTTTGACGTGATTGTAATCGGGGCGGGTCCCGGCGGCTATGTGTCGGCGATCCGTGCGTCCCAACTGGGCCAGAAGGTTGCCATCGTCGAGCGCGAGAATCTGGGCGGCATCTGCCTGAACTGGGGCTGCATCCCGACCAAGGCCCTCTTGCGCAGCGCCGAGGTCTTTCACCTGATGCACCGTGCCAAGGAATTCGGTCTGGCCACCACCGGGATCAGCTTTGATCTGCCCGCCGTGGTTGCCCGCTCTCGCGGGGTCGCCAAGCAATTGTCGGGCGGCATCGGCCATCTGATGAAGAAGAACAAGGTCGCGGTCTTCATGGGGGCGGCGAGCCTGCCCAGGGCCGGCGTCGTGTCGGTGAAATCGGACAAGGGCACCGAGGAATTGACCGCAAAGGCGATCATCCTGGCAACGGGCGCGCGGGCGCGCGAATTGCCCGGGCTGGAGGCCGACGGCGATCTGGTCTGGACCTACCGCCACGCCCTGCAACCGGTGCGGATGCCCAAGCGCCTGCTGGTCATCGGCTCGGGCGCCATCGGCATCGAATTCGCCAGCTTCTTCAACACGCTTGGCGCCGATACCACGGTCTGCGAAGTGATGGACCGCGTGCTGCCGGTCGAGGATGCCGAAATCTCGGCCATGGCCAAAAAGGCCTTCGTCAAGCAGGGCATGAAGATTCTGGAAAAGACCACGGTGAAAAAGCTGGACCGCAAGCCGGGCGTCGGCGTGACCGCGCATCTGGAGGCCGACGGCAAGATCGAAACGCGGGAATTCGACACGGTGATTTCCGCCGTGGGCATCGTGGGCAATGTCGAGGGGCTTGGTCTGGAAGCGCTTGGGGTCAAGATCGACCGGACCCATGTAGTGACCGACGAATTCTGCCGCACCGGCATTCCGGGGCTTTATGCCATCGGCGACATCGCCGGCGCGCCCTGGCTTGCGCACAAGGCCAGCCACGAGGGCGTGATGGTGGCCGAACTGATCGCGGGCGGCCATCCGCATGCCATCAAACCCGGCTCCATCGCGGGCTGCACCTATTGCCAGCCGCAGGTGGTGTCGGTCGGCATGACCGAGGCCAAGGCCAGGGACGCGGGCCACACGATCAAGGTCGGCCGGTTCCCCTTTATCGGCAATGGCAAGGCGATTGCGCTTGGCGAGGCCGAGGGCATGATCAAGACCATCTTTGATGCCAAGACCGGGGAATTGCTGGGCGCGCACATGATCGGGGCAGAGGTGACCGAGTTGATTCAGGGCTATGTGATTGGCCGCGCGCTGGAGACCACCGAGCAGGACCTGATGAACACGGTCTTCCCGCATCCGACCCTGTCCGAGATGATGCACGAATCGGTGCTGGACGCCTATGGCCGGGCCTTGCACATCTGAGGGTGTGTCAGCCCGGGCCGATGGAAGGGGGCTGTCTGCCCCCTTGCCCGCGAAACCCAGGGGTTTTCGCAGGCACACACCCCCGAGGGTATTTGGATCAAGATGAAGGGGCTTTGATGCGCGCGACGGTGACGGTTCTGTGCATCTGGCTGGTCAGTCTGGGGGCGGCGGCGCAGTTCGGCAAGTTCGCCGTGCTGTTTGACCGGGTCGCGGCCAACTATCCGGGGCAACCCGGCCCGATGATCGGGCTGATCGTGTCGACGGTCGGCTTTGTCGGGCTGATCCTTGGCACCACGGCGGGGCTGTTCGTGTCGGCCTTCGGCTATCGGCGGGTGATGGTGACGGCCCTGCTGGCGGGGGCGGCGATTTCGGCGCTGGAGGCTTTGGTGCCGCCGCTGCCGGTCATGTTCGCGCTGCGCGCGCTGGAGGGGGCCTCGCATCTGGCCCTTGTCGTGGCAGCCCCGGTGCTGACCGCGCAGTTGGCGGCCCCGCGCTTTCAGGCCGCGGCGATGACCTTGTATTCCTCGTTCTTTGCGGTGTCCTTCGCAACCTTGGGCATTGTGGGGCCCCGGCTGGCCGATTGGGCCGGGTTGCCGGCGGTGTTTCTGGCCCATGCGGCCTATCTGGCGGCGGGGGCTGCGATCATGGCCCTGCTGTTGCCGCGCGACCACAGCGCGCCCCTGCCGCGCCTGACCCTGCGCGGACTGTTCGTCAGCCATGGGCAGGTCTACTCCAGCCCGCGCGAGGCGGCCCCGGCCATGGGGTTCGTCTTTTACACGGTGACCTTCGTGGCCTTCATCACCGTGATGCCGCAGCAATTCCTCGGCCGGCCCGAGCAGGCCATTCTGGCCACCTTCATGCCCCTGGTCAGTGTCGTGGTGTCGCTGAGCTTCGGGGTCTGGGCAATGCAGCGGATCAGCGCGGTGCGGATGGTTCAGGGCGGTTTTGCGGTGACGCTGGTCTTTGCGGCGCTGCTTTGGCTGGTCTGGGGGCAGGGCGGGCCGGTGGTGCTGGCGGCCTTCGGGGTCGCGGCCGGTCTGGGGTTGGTGCAAAGCGCGTCCTTTGCCGCGATCCCGCAGTTGAACGCCGATCCCGCCGCCCGGGCGCGCGCCGCCGGGGCCATCGCGCAATTGGGAAACCTGGGGACGACCAGCGGCACGCCGCTGCTGATCTGGCTGATGGCGCGCGACGGGGGCGCCGGGCTGGCGCTGTTTCTGGGGATGTTTTCCGCCCTGGGGATCGTCGTTCACGCCGTGCAGGCGCGCCGCAGGTTCAGGGCCTGACGGTCGGCGCCGGGTCCCGGACACTCGCGCGCAATGGCCCCCCCAGGGACCTTGCGCCGGCGTTCGGCCCGCCCCGCCCTTGACCCTGCCCAAGGCGGCGCCCGGGCTGGCGTCCTGTCGGCCCAAAGCGGTGATCGCCCCCCCGGGCCCGCGTTCAAGGACCTTGGCGGCGATCATGCCAGCGGTGGCCCAGCCCGTATGGAAAGCGGGTCCGAAAGGGCACCCGCGCCCCGGTTCGGACTTTGGCCGGACAAACTGCGGCACCGGTCATGGTTATCCCCGAAAATCTTTCCCTCCCCGGCGTGTGATCCGGCTTGTTCTGTCTTCGTTCGCATTTTAGGGTTGGATAACCCCGCGAAACACCCTAAATATGCGGTCCGTGAGTGTGGGTGTAGCATGGCCGAACAGAAGTTCATCGAAGTGCGCGGCGCGCGCGAACACAATCTGAAGAACGTGGACGTCGATATTCCGCGCGATCAGCTTGTGGTGATCACTGGGCTGTCAGGCTCGGGCAAATCGTCTTTGGCCTTTGACACCATCTATGCCGAGGGTCAGCGCCGCTATGTCGAAAGCCTGTCGGCCTATGCCCGGCAGTTTCTGGACATGCAGGGCAAGCCCGATGTCGACCACATCTCGGGTCTGTCGCCGGCGATTTCGATCGAGCAGAAGACCACCTCCAAGAACCCGCGCTCGACCGTGGGGACGGTGACGGAAATCTACGACTATCTGCGGCTGCTGTTCGCCCGCGTCGGCACGCCGTTTTCGCCCACGACCGGCCTGCCGATCACCGCCATGCAGGTGCAGGACATGGTCGATGCCGTGATGGCGATGGAGGAGGGCACGCGCGCCTATCTGCTGGCGCCCATCGTTCGCGACCGCAAGGGCGAGTACAAGAAGGATTTTCTGGACCTGCGCAAGCAGGGTTTTCAGCGCGTCAAGGTCAACGGCGCGTTCCACGAATTGGAAGAGCCGCCGGTTCTGGACAAGAAGCTGCGCCACAACATCGACGTTGTGGTTGACCGGATCGTGGTGCGCGATGGCATCCAGACCCGGCTGGCCGACAGCTTTCGCACCGCGCTGAACCTGGCCGACGGGATCGCGGTGCTGGAAACCGCCCCGGCCGAGGGTGAAGGCCTTCGCACCACCTATTCCGAGAAATTCGCCTGCCCGGTGTCGGGCTTTACCATTGCCGAGATCGAGCCCCGGCTGTTTTCCTTCAACGCCCCCTACGGCGCCTGTCCGGTCTGCGACGGCTTGGGGATGGAGTTGTTCTTTGACGAACGCCTGGTGGTGCCCGACCAGAACCTGACCCTGTTGCAAGGCGCCATCGCCCCCTGGGCCAAGACCAAATCGCCCTATTTCACCCAGACGGTCGAGGCGCTGTCCAAGCACTATGGCTTTGATCGCAAAGCGAAATGGAAGGACCTGCCCGACGACATCAAGTCCTTGTTCCTGCACGGATCAAAGGGGCAGGAAATCAGCTTCCGCTATGACGAGGGCGGGCGGATCTATCAGGTTTCCCGCGTCTTCGAAGGCATCATCCCCAACATGGAACGCCGCTACCGCGAGACCGATTCGGCGTGGAGCCGCGAGGATATGGAGCGGTTTCAGAACAACCGCGCCTGCGGGTCCTGCGGCGGCTTTCGCCTGAAACCCGAAGCGCTGGCGGTGAAGATCGCCGGTCTGCACGCCGGGCAGGTGGTACAGATGTCGATCACCGAGGCCTTTGCCTGGATCGGGCAGGTGCCCGAAACCCTGACCGGCCAGCAGAACGAAATCGCCCGCGCCATCCTGAAGGAAATCCGCGAGCGTCTGGGGTTTCTGGTCAATGTCGGCCTGAATTACCTGACGCTTAGCCGGGCGGCGGGCACGCTTTCGGGCGGCGAAAGTCAGCGGATCCGGCTGGCCAGCCAGATCGGCTCGGGGCTGACGGGGGTGCTTTATGTGCTGGACGAGCCGTCGATCGGCCTGCACCAGCGCGACAACGACCGCCTGCTGACCACGCTGAAAAACCTGCGCGATGCCGGCAACACGGTGTTGGTGGTCGAACACGACGAAGAGGCGATCCGGGTGGCCGACTATGTCTTTGACAGGGGGCCGGGGGCGGGGGTGCATGGCGGCATGGTGGTGTCGCGCGGCACACCGCAGCAGATCTGCGCCGATCCGGCCAGCCTGACCGGGCAATATCTGTCGGGCCAGCGCGAAGTTCGGGTGCCGAAAGCGCGCCGCACCGGCAATGGCAAGAAGCTGGTGGTCGTGGGCGCGACCGGCAACAACCTGAAAAACGTCACCGCCGAGTTTCCTCTTGGCATGTTCGTCTGCGTGACCGGCGTTTCGGGTGGCGGCAAATCCAGCTTGACCATCGAAACCCTGTTCAAGACCGCCGCCATGCGGCTGAACGGCGCCCATGAAACCCCGGCCCCCTGCGAGACGATCAAGGGCTTTGAACATCTCGACAAGGTCATCGACATCGACCAGCGCGCGATTGGCCGCACGCCCCGGTCGAACCCCGCCACCTATACCGGGGCCTTCACCCCGATCCGCGACTGGTTCGCCGGTCTGCCGGAATCCAAGGCGCGCGGTTATCAGTCGGGGCGGTTCTCGTTCAACGTCAAGGGCGGGCGCTGCGAGGCCTGTCAGGGTGACGGGCTTTTGAAGATCGAGATGAACTTTCTGCCCGATGTCTATGTCACCTGCGAGACCTGCAAGGGCCACAGG
>JANMJC010000244.1:0-2939 GCA_031371185.1 Paracoccaceae bacterium
CGGCGGGACCAAGGGCATCGCGCAGATGCGCAAGTTGCGCGGCTTTGCCGGCGCACCGGTGCCCTTGCCCTTGCAACAGGTCAGCACGCGGGCCTGGGCCGACGAGGTGCATGTCGACGCCTCGCGCGCGCTTTACCATCAGAAATTTGCCGATGCCCGGGCCGTGTTCCAGGGCATTCAGGGTTTTGCGCTGCCGCAGGGTGGATTTTATCTGTGGCTGGCGGTTGACGACGGCGAAGAGGCCGCCCTGCGGCTGTGGCGGCAAACCGGGGTTCGGGTTCTGCCCGGGGCTTACCTGTCGCGCGATGTCGCGGGGGAAAATCCCGGCAAGGGTTACATCAGGGTCGCGCTTGTGGCCCCAAGAGCAGAAACGCAGCGCGGGCTGATCCAGCTTCGCGACTGCCTCTATCGGTGAGGTTGAGGTCTATGGCATCTTATCAGGCACGGCAGCGCGATCCGCTTCTGGATCAGGGCACCCAGGCGATGCTGGAACGGCGAGGACGCGAGCTTTTGGGGCTGGGGCTGATGGTTCTGGCCCTGTGCCTTGGCATCATGCTGTACACCTATTCGCCGGAAGACCCGTCGTGGATGGTTGCCACCGACCAACCCATCGCCAATGCCTTTGGCCACTTCGGGGCCTCGCTGGCTTCGACCATGATCATCATGGCCGGCAAGGGATCGTGGATCCTGCCCCTCATCGTGGCGGTCTGGGGCGGGCGGTTCGTTCTGCACCGCGGGGCCGAGCGGGTTCTGCCGCGGTCGATCCTGCTGCCGCTCGGGGCTGCCGTAGGGTCGATCTATGCCGCGACACTGACCGCCGGGGCCGACTGGCCGCATTACTTCGGGCTCGGCGGGCTGTTCGGCGATACGGTTCTGGCGCTTTTCGTCAACATGATGCCGTTTGACCCTGCGGCCGCGATCAAGCTGATGACGGTGCTGATGGCCATTCTTGTGCTGGCCACGGTGCTGTTTCTGGGCTGCTTCACCCGGGCCGAGATCACCGGGATCCGCAATTTCCTGATCGTCGGCGTGGTCCTGACCTACAGTTCACTGGTCGGGGTGGCGCAGAAGGGCGCGGCGGGCTCGGTGCGCGCCGGGGTGGCCCTGTCGGAACGCCGCCGGGCCAAGGGCGACCTTGGCACCCCGACTGCGATGGCCGCCGGGCAGGCGGGCGCGTCTTTGGTGCGCCGCGCCACGCCGGGCCTTGACACCCTGCCGCAAACCCGCCCCGGCCAGACCCAGCCCGACTGGGGCCGCGTCGCCCCCCTGCGCGCCGACAGCCGTTACCCTGAACCGCTGGCCGAAGCGCCGCACTACGCCGCCCCGCGCGAAAAGACCGGCTTTCTGGCGCGGATGCCCTCGGTCCTGCGCCGCAGCGTCGATCCGCAGCCCGAACTGATCGAACCGCATCTGTCCCATGATGCCGAGATGCTGACCGACCTTCCCGACGAGGACCGCATCAAATCGCGCATCTCGGACGTGATCCGCCAGCGCACGCGCGGTCCGCTGGTGGCCCCGCCTGCGACCAATGCCATCACCGCCGCCGTGCAGCGCCGCGAACCGGGTCTGACCCGGCCGCGCGGGCCCGCCCCCCTGATCGCGGACACCGCGCCGCGCGCGCCCGGCCTGCGGGTCGAACCGCCGGTTTCGGCCGGTCTCGCGGCCACCACCATGGCCAGCGCCGTGCAATCGCTGACGCCCTCTGCCGCGGGTGGCTTCACCTCTCGGCGCAGCGCCGCCGCCCCGCACAACCCCGCCTTTGATGACGACGACGATCTGGCCATCGCCGCCGACTGGGACGAAGAGGACGAGGATTTTACCCCCGGCCCCGACCTGCGCGCCCAGATCCCCTTGCCCGAAGCACGCCGCCCCGTGGTGCAGCCCGTGGCCCGCAAAGCCGCCGCCCCCTCGCGGCAGGCCATGGCCGAGGCGCAACCGCGCCTGCGCTTTGACGACCCCGCCCCGGCCTACGAACTGCCGCCCCTGTCGCTGCTGTCCAGCCCCTCGACCGTGCAACGCCATGCCCTTTCGAACGACGCGCTGGAAGAAAACGCCCGCATGCTGGAATCGGTGCTGGACGATTACGGCGTGCGTGGAGAGATCACCTCGGTCCGTCCCGGTCCGGTGGTCACCATGTACGAGTTGGAACCCGCCCCCGGCCTGAAAGCCTCGCGCGTGATCGGCCTGTCCGACGATATCGCGCGTTCGATGTCTGCGCTCAGCGCCCGGGTCTCGACCGTGCCGGGCCGCACCGTGATCGGCATCGAATTGCCCAACGCCACCCGCGAAAAGGTGGTGCTGCGTGAAATCATCGCCGCCCGCGACTTTGGCGATTCGTCGATGCGCCTGCCGCTGGCCCTGGGCAAGGACATCGGCGGAGAGCCGATCATCGCCAACCTGGCCAAGATGCCCCACCTTCTGATCGCGGGCACCACGGGGTCGGGCAAATCGGTGGCGATCAACACCATGATCCTGTCGCTGCTGTACAAGCTCTCGCCCGAGGAATGCCGCCTGATCATGATCGACCCCAAGATGCTGGAGCTGTCGGTCTATGACGGCATCCCGCACCTGCTGTCGCCGGTCGTCACCGACCCCAAAAAGGCGGTCGTCGCCCTGAAATGGGTCGTGGGCGAGATGGAGGAACGCTACAAGAAGATGTCGAAACTGAACGTGCGCAACATCGACGGCTATAACGGAAGGGTGCGCGAAAGCCTGGCCAAGGGCGAGATGTTCAAGCGCACCATTCAGACCGGATTTGACGAGGATACCGGCGAGCCGGTCTTCGAGACCGATGAATTCGCCCCGGTAGTGCTGCCTTACATCGTGGTGGTGGTCGATGAGATGGCCGACCTGATGATGGTCGCGGGGAAAGAAATCGAAGCCTGCATCCAACGCCTTGCCCAAATGGCCCGCGCTTCCGGCATCCACCTGGTCATGGC
>JANMJC010000249.1:0-4820 GCA_031371185.1 Paracoccaceae bacterium
GGAGGAGCGCCAATCAGGCGCGCCACGGCATGCTTTTCCATGAACTCCGACATGTCGATCCGCACCATGGCGCTGTCATCGTCGAACAGATACTCGGCCAAAGCCTTGGTCAGTTCGGTCTTGCCCACCCCGGTCGGCCCCAGAAACAGGAACGATCCCAGGGGCCGCCCCTCGTCGTTCAGCCCCGCCCGCGCGCGCCGCACCGCATTGGCCACCGCCCGAACCGCCGCGTGCTGGCCGATCACCCGCTTGCCCAACTCGTCTTCCATGCGCAGCAGCTTGTCACGCTCGCCTTCCAGCATCTTGGCCACCGGAATGCCGGTCCAGCGTTCGACCACTTCGGCAATCTGTTCGGGCCAGACGGCTTCGGACACCAAAGCGTCGCCCTCGCGCGCCTCGGCATCGGACAACTGCTTTTCCAACCCCGGAATGCGTCCGTATTGCAACTCGCCCGCCTTGGCAAAGTCGCCTTCGCGCTTGGCATGTTCCAACTCGGCCCGCGCCCGGTCCAACTGCTCTTTCAACCCGCGAGAGGCTTCAAGATTGTCGCGTTCGGCCTGCCATTTCGCCGTCATCTCGGCGGACCGCTCCAACAGCCCCGACAATTCCTTTTCCAGCTTCTCCAACCGGTCCCGGCTCGCCGCGTCCTCTTCCTTCTTCAGCGCTTCCGCCTCGATCTGACCCTGCAGGATCTGGCGGTCCAGCGCGTCCAGTTCCTCGGGCTTGCTGTCCACTTCCATCCGCAACCGGCTGGCGGCCTCGTCCATCAGGTCGATCGCCTTGTCGGGCAGGAACCGGTCGGTGATATAGCGGTGCGACAACGTCGCTGCCGCCACCAAAGCGCTATCGCTGATCCGCACGCCGTGGTGAAGTTCGTATTTTTCCTTGATGCCGCGCAGAATGCTGATCGTGTCCTCGACCGTCGGCTCGTTCACCATCACCGGCTGGAACCGACGCGCCAGGGCCGCGTCCTTTTCGACGTATTTGCGGTATTCGTCCAGCGTGGTCGCCCCCACGCAGTGCAGATCGCCCCGCGCCAGCGCCGGCTTGATCAGATTGGCCGCATCCATCGCGCCATCGGATTTGCCAGCACCAACCAGCGTGTGCATCTCGTCGATGAACAGGATGATCTCGCCCGCGCCCTCGGTGACCTCGTTCAGAACCGCCTTCAACCGCTCTTCGAACTCGCCGCGATATTTGGCCCCGGCAATCAGCGCACCCATGTCCAGCGCCATCAGTTTCTTGTTGCGCAAGGATTCCGGCACGTCGCCGTTGACGATGCGCAAGGCCAATCCCTCGGCAATCGCCGTCTTGCCCACACCCGGCTCGCCGATCAGAACCGGGTTGTTCTTGGTGCGCCGCGACAGCACCTGCATCGTGCGCCGTATCTCCTCGTCGCGCCCGATGATCGGGTCGATCTTGCCCTCTTCCGCCGCCGCCGTCAGATCGCGGGCATATTTCTTCAGCGCCTCATAGCTTTCCTCGGCACTGGCCGTATCCGCCGTCCGCCCCTTGCGGATGTCGTTGATCGCGGCGTTCAGGGCCTGAGCCTTCACCGCCCCGGCGTCCAAGGCCTCCTTGGCCTTCGAGGCAACCATGGCCAGCGCCATCAAAATCCGCTCGACCGGCACAAAACTGTCACCGGCCTTCTTGGCCAGCTTTTCCGCCTCGTCCAGCACCTTGACCAGCCCGGGGTCCATGAAGGGCTGGGCGTCGCCGCTGACCTGGGGCAGTTTGCTCATCGCATGGGCAACCGCCTCGCTGACCCGGTCCGGCTCGCCGCCCGAGCGTCGGATCAGGTTGCTGGCCAGCCCCTGATCGTCGTCCATGATGGCTTTTAGCAGATGCTCGGGCGCCAGTCGCTGGTGGCTTTCCCGCGTGGCAATGGTCTGCGCCGCGTTCAGGAACCCGCGCGACCGCTCCGTGAATTTCTCCAAATTCATCGGTCCGTTCTCCTCTTTCAAAGCGCCCCCGGGATGCCCGAAATTCGGCACAGCCCCTCGGCCTTGACGGGTACTTGGGGATGCAGTTAGGCCATTGCAATGGCCCCGAAAGGGTCAACGGGTCGCAATTTGCCGCACCCTGCCAAAACGGGTGTATCAGGGCGGGGGGCCTGCCGTCGCAACGCCGCCACCGCCCCTTCGATCCCTATTCGATCACGTCAAAGATCACGTCGCGAAACCGCGCCACCGCGGTCTTGGACCGGTTGTGCGAGGTGACAGCCAACCCCAGAAGCCCCGCCCCCGGCATCACCATCTTGTGCAGACAGTACCGTCGCCACATCGCGCCATCCTTGCTGACCAGCGCTTCAAAGCTGTTCTCGCGCCGCATCAGACGCAGCCAAAGATCGGGGTAATTGGCCGGAAACTCCGGCGGCTCGGGCAGCGGCTGCGGCGGATAGACCCCGGTGCAGGCTTCGGCCACCTTGGCGCGGGCCTGAAACTCGACCCCGCCGTTGTTTTGGTTGCGCGCCCGGTTGTCGCCAAAGGCGAACAGCATCACATGCGGCGCCCCGGCCCCCGACCCCCGCGCGCAGCATGATGCCCGCCTTGGTATGGGGGTCCGCCATGTCCAGCCCCTCCAGCCGCGCGGTCAGACTGAAATTGCCGCCGACCTCGGCGCAGGCAAAATGGAACTCGTCCTGACCGTTCCAGATATCGGCCCCCCCGGCGGTGACAGTCACCGCGTTTGCGGCCACCGAGGTCGCCCCCTTCAACGCCGGAGCGCCGATATCCCGTCCAACCAGTGCAATCCGTGCCATGAGCTTCCCTTTGTTCAAGCGGCCACCCTAAGGCCTTGGTCGCCCGATGTCCGCCTTAATCGGCCTTGGCATAGCGCATAAAGGCGAACTTCTTTGCGTCCGGCGCCCAGCACGGCACGTTGATGCTGCCTTGCCCGCCGTTGAACTGCAAAATCCGCCGCCGGTTGCCGCCTTCGGGGTCGCACAGGACCAGCGCCACAGGCAGATCGCCGGGATGCCCCGTCGTGCCCGGCGGATAGGCCAGATACAGCAGATGCTGCCCGTCCGGTGACGGATGGGGAAACCAGTTGACGAAGTCGTCGGCAAACAGCTTTCGCTGATCCGAGCCATCGGCCCCCATCACCCAGATCTGCGCATGGCCGTCGCGGTCGCAGTTGTAGTAGATGCGCGACCCGTCCGCCGAATAATCCGGCCCGTCGCAATGCCCTTCGCCTTTGGTCAGGCGCATCTCGTCCTGCCCGCGCTTCTTGGTGTAGACGTCGATCACCCGGCTGCCGCCCCGGGCCGCGACATAGGCCAATGTCTGGCCATCCGGGCTCATCCCGTGCCACCAGCTTGGGGCCATGGGCGTCACCCGCACCGGATCGCCCCCGCCCGAGGGCAGATGATAGATCCGCGACCCCTCGCCTTCGTGGTGCGACGAGATCACGATGGTGGCCCCGTCCGGGCTGATCCCGTGATCGTTGTTGCAGCGGATCGCCGCCCCGGTCTGGACCCGCACCAACCGGGGCGCGTCCAGCGGCACCTTGAACAGGCGCCCGCCGCCGTTGATCAACAGATAGGTCCCGCAGGGCGACCAGTTCGGCGCCTCGATCACCTCGGCGCTGGACAGAACCTGCGTCACCGCGCCGGTCACCAGGTCGTAAATCTCTAGGAAGGATCGCAATTCATCTGTCCATAACTATCCCGGGGGGTGAATGCCCAAAGGGCAGAGGGGGGCAGCGCCCCCCCTCTTGGCGGCCTCAGTCGCGCGCCTTGGCCTTCAACAGCTTTTTCGGCCGCAGCGCTTCGGCCGCCTTGAACAGCCCGAAGGTCTGGTTGACGTAGTTCACAACCCCCCCGATCTTGTCCAGATAGGCGACCAGTTCCGGCGTCCGCTCGGCCTCGACCATCTGCACCGTGCGGCCCGGGTCCATCGCCTCGAACTGGCAATAGAACAGCGGCTCGCCGCGCCGCAAGACGATGTCCTTTTCCGGCTCGTGCCATTCGAAGGCCCACATCAGCGGGCGCGGCCAGATCGACACCGGGAAACGCCCGCCGAAAATCGTGCCCGGCAGCGGGTCGCGGCGATAGTGCAGAAAGGCCGAAAGCTGCGTCAGATAGACCGTCTCGTCGGCGATGAAACAATAGGGCAGCACCATCTGCACGGTGGGGCGGTCGGGATAGCGCCACTCCGCCTCGCTGACCAGGGTCATCACCTCGCCCAGCTTGTTGCCCCGGATCGGGCTGGCCGTGCCCGCCCGGTTGATCAGATGCGGCTTGCCCTTGTCATCGCGGCCAAAGCCCAGGGTGATGTCGAACGGGCATTTCACCATGAAATACCGGCTTTCCAGCTGCACCACCGCCGGGCAACGCGACGCCGATTTCGCATGGATCTTGTTGGTCTGGCGCAGGATGACCCGTTCGGGCGGATCATACATCACCGCCCCCTTGTCCGAGGTCAAAAACCAGCCGACCGTGACCGGCCCTGCCCCCGGCCCGTCTTCGGGCCTCTCGAACGTCAGATTGATCTCCATAGCCCTGCCCCTGGTGCCTTTCGGGGCAGGTTCAACCGCGCTTGCGCAACTGTCAATGGCACCCGGCCCCCGCGCCGGACAGGCCTGACCCGAAGCCGTCGCCAGCCCCGGGTCGGTCGCGCCCCGTGACGGGAAGGGGCCGCCCGTTTCCGGGCGTGCCGCCCCCTTCCTCAGATCAGATCAAAGTGTGCCGCCGAGAGCGAATTGACGCCTTGCAGAACCGCAACCGCAATCTTCGCCCCGCCGCCCGTGCCGTCTTCGTCCCAATACAAGGTGTCGGTGGCCGCATCGAAGATGAAGGTCGACTTGGCCTGCGTCGCCGC
>JANMJC010000253.1:0-11428 GCA_031371185.1 Paracoccaceae bacterium
TGGCCCGATGACCGCCGCATCCTGTGGGCCGACGAATCGCTGACCGCCGCCCGCAGCACGCTTCAGGCGCAGGCCCGGGGCGGCAAATGGGCCATCCTGATCGGCCCCGAGGGCGGCTTTTCGGCCGTGGAACAGCAGCACCTGCGCGCGATGCCGCAGGTTTTGCCGGTCTCGCTTGGCCCCCGCATCCTGCGCGCCGACACGGCGGCAGTGGCGGCGCTGACCTTGTGGCAGGCAACTTTGGGGGATTGGGTGTGATCCCGGCCGTGCTCCGCTGCGACGCATCCCCCTGCATCGACCGCGCGCGCGCCCCATCGTCCGTCTCTCCCACGGTGTCGCGATGACCTTCATCCGCCCCGAGGTTCTGGCCGCCTTCTGGCGTCTGCGCGAGGTTCTGGTGACCGCCGCCTTCGCCGCCTTTGGCCTGTGGCTGGTCGTTCTGGGGGGCTGGGTGCTTATTCCGCTTGGTCTGGGGATCCTTGCCCTTGCCGCCGCGCTTGCCCGCCACGCCCTTGCCCGTCTGCGCTTTGAACAGGCGGTGGGGGCGCCGGGGATCGTGGAATTGGACGAGGCGCAACTGGGCTATCTTGGTCCCGAAGTCGGCGGCTTCATCAGTCTGGACGAGGCGGTCGAACTGCGGCTGGTCACGCTGCACGGACGCCGGTTGTGGCGCATCAAGCAGGCCGACGGACAGGCGATGCTGGTGCCGGTCGATGCCACCGGAGCGGGGCAGTTGTTCGATGCGTTTGCCGCCCTGCCGGGCATGGATGTCACCGCCCTTGCCGCCGCCCTGGACAGGCCCGCCGCGCAAGGCGGTGCATCTGCGGATCTGGCGTTGACCGGGCCGGGGATAAGGCTGATCTGGCGGCGACCGGCCCGGGCCGGTCTGGCCCGGCGTTAGGTCCCTGCCAGAAAGGGGAAGGCGGCTGCCAGTCTGACAGACCCGGCAACCGCCCAAAGTATTTTGCCCAAGGGCTGAACTGGTAACGACCTCGCACGAGGCCTTGGAATAACAGCAGGATTTCAGAACTATCGGCCCCCCGACACTGTCACGACTGACAGGTTCAGGCCCGCCCAAACCGATTTGGCTGCCTCAGGCGCCCAAGAGGTGATGATTGGCCGCCAACAACAGCGCTTCGGCCCGGGTCTTGGCCCCCAGTCTTTTGCGGGCGTTTTCAAAGTGAAAGCGCACGGTGCGCACGGTGATGCCGGTCTGCGCGGCCACCGCGTCATCGGACAACCCGTTGCGGGCGTGGCGCAACACCTCGATTTCGCGCGGGGTCAGTTGCGGCTCGGTGGTGTGGCTTCCCCCGGCATACAACTCCAGCATGCGGTTGTGGGCATAGATGGCCAGCAGGTGCAATCCGGCCCGCGTGGCTGGGCTGATGGACAGCGTCGGCCCGGCAAAGACCGCGATGCCGTGATAGCCGAAGGGCCCGTGGATCGGCACGATCAATGCTGCCCCCCGGCCAAGCGACCGTGCCGCGGCAAAATAGGCGTCGGATTCCGGCCCGATGGTCAGCCCGACCTGCCCGTCCTGCATCTCGGCCATCGTGAAGGGCATGGCCGAGATCATCGCGGCCCTCGGGATCGGATCGACGTCACCATAGCCTTCGCGCAGGTAGGCTTCGGACCATTCGGCTGGCCAGTTGTGAAAGGTGAAGGGGGTGGGATTGGGATCTGACGGCGGTGGCATGCCGCCAATCGCATAGGTTGTCAGCCCGTAGGCGGACAGCACATTCCTGACGACAAGGCCCACCTCTTGCGGCGTGCGGCAGCGGGCAAAGGCTTCGATCGCCTGCAAAATCTCTGACAAATCCCGCGCCCCAGCCCCCGAACTTCCATGAACTCAATCGTTTAACGGAATTTTTCCTTTTTGGTAGAAGATTCGCGCGAAAACAGGGGTTGCCGGTTGGCGCGAAGCGGCCAAGGCCCCACTCTGACCTTGGCCGCCCCCACTCGGTCGCAATCGTCGCCGTGAAAGAAACTGGTGCTGCAATGAGGCCCATATTGGGGCAAACCGGTCTGCCCGGGCAGCCGTGACGCAGGGTTTCACAGCTTTTTAACGATTTGACCCAAGGGAAATGCGCCGGCCCGGTCCGAACCCTGACCCCTCCTTGTGCCCTTGACACCGGCGCCGCGCCGCTACACCTCTTGGCAGCCTGAAACCCGGCAGCAAGAGGCGGTTCCATGTCTATCCCACAGTCCGGCGGCGGCCCCATCGAACGGTTCGAGCAGCTTGCCGAATACATGGAAGCGGGCAACAAGCCGCGGACAGACTGGCGCATTGGCACCGAACATGAAAAGTTCGGCTGGCTGACCGACAGCCGAGCCCCCTTGCCCTATGCCGGTGACCGCTCGATCTCGGCCATCTTCGCCCAGCTTGAGGCGCGCTACGGCTGGACCCCGCTGCGCGAGGGCGAAAACGTGATCGGCCTGACCCGCAACGGCGCCAATGTCAGCCTTGAACCGGGCGGCCAGTTTGAATTGTCCGGCGCTGCCCTGTCGACCATTGGGCAGGTTGCGGCCGAATTGCAGACCCATCTGGACGAGGTGAAGGCGATCTGCGACCCGATGGGCGTGCGGTTCATGGGGATCGGGGCAGCCCCGGAATGGAGCGGCGCGCAGATGCCGGTCATGCCCAAGGGCCGCTACAAGCTGATGACCGATTACATGGGGCGGGTCGGCACGCACGGCACCCAGATGATGTACCGGACCTGCACCGTGCAGGTTAATCTGGATTATTCCGACGAAGCCGACATGGTGAAAAAGCTGCGGGTGTCGCTGGCTTTGCAGCCGGTGGCGACCGCGCTGTTCGCCTCGTCGCCCTTTTTTGACGGCGGTCTGAACGGCCACAAATCCTGGCGCAGCCGCATCTGGCGGGGCCTTGACGACAGCCGGACCGGCATGTTGCCCTTTGCCTTTGACGAGGGTATGGGCTTTCAGGCCTATGTCGATTGGGTCCTGGATGTGCCGATGTATTTCGTCTACCGCGACGGAAAATACATCAACGCCCTCGGCCAGTCGTTCCGCGATTTTCTGGCCGGAAAGCTGCCCGCGCTGCCCGGCGAAAAGCCAACCCTGTCGGATTGGGCCGACCATATGACCACGGTCTTCCCCGAGGCGCGGGTCAAGAAATTCATCGAAATGCGCGGCGCGGATTGTGGCGATCAGGCCCATATCAACGCGCTGCCCGCCTTCTGGGTCGGGCTGATGTATGACCAGACCGCGCTGGATGCCGCCTGGGATCTGGTCAAGGGCTTGGACAGCGAAACCCGTCAGGGTCTGCGCGTGGCCGCTTCGGTGTCGGGCCTGCAGGGCGCGGCGAACGGGGTGAAGATCCTGGACCTTGCCCGCGCGGCGGTGGGCCTGTCGCATGCCGGTCTTGCCGGGCGCGGCATGGACGAGCAGGCCTATCTGGCCCCTCTGGTGCACAGCCTTGCCAGTGAAAAGGTGCAGGCCGACCGCTGGCTTGACCTGTACAAGGGCGACTGGGGCGGCGATCTGGCCCCGATCTATCAGGCCGCCAGCCTTTAACGCCTTGGCCCGTCAGTAGCCCTTGACCTCGGCCGCGCTGGTGTCGCGCGCGGCAGCCAGTTGCGCGGCCACGGCATTGGCGAACAGGCGTGCGTCAGTCAAAAGTGACGCAAAATCATAGCCCTGCGCAAACATCGCCTTGATCATCGCCGGCGATCCGGTGTGAACCCCGGCGATGCGCCCTGCGGCTTTGGCGCGGGTGCCGATCTGCGCGATGGCGCTCAGGACTTCGGGCGCGGTGGGGTCAAGCGTCGGTTCGTAGCCCAAGGACAGGCCAAGGTCCGAGGGCCCGACATAAACGCCGTCGATGCCGTCAACCGCAAGGATGGCGTCAAGACTGTCCAGCGCGGCCCGGGTTTCGATCATCGCCAGCACCAGAACCGAGCCGTTTGCCGCCTTGGCATAGCCCGTGCCATAGACCATGTTCGCCCGGGTCGGCCCGAAGGACCGCGCGCCCATCGGCGCATAGCGGGTCGCCTGCACCAGACGCCGGGCGTCGTCGGCAGAGTTGATCATCGGGCAGATCACGCCCGCAAACCCCGCATCCAGACATTTCATCAGGATTCCGGGCTCGTTCCACGGCACCCCGGGCCAGAACCGGGGCGGGCAGGCCTTGCAGAACCTGTACCATGGTCAGGGCCATCTGATAGTCGATCAGGCCATGCTGCAGATCCACCGTCATCAGATCGAACCCCTGACGGCCCATGATCTCGGCGGTGACGGGCGAGGGCATGGCGCACCAGCCGTTGATGGCCTTGTTTCCGGCGGCGAAATAGCCGTGCAGGTCGGGGATCATGGCGCTGTCCTTGTCAGGGCTGGTCCAGCCAGCAGATCAGTTCACGGGCGGTTTCGGAAGGGCGTTCCAGCGTCGGCAGATGCGCCGCCCCCGGGATGATGGCAAGGCGCGCCCCCGGGATCAGGGCCTGCATCAGTTCGTGACGGTCGCGCGGGCACAGAAGATCGCCTTCGCCCATCAGGATCAGCGTCGGGCCGCGAAAGGCCGCAAGGGTGCGGGTCTGGTCGGGACGGTCGCGCAGCGCGCGCGACTGGCGGGCAAAGACCTGCGGACCCAGGGACAGGGCCATGTCCATGCAAAGGGCCAGAATTCCGTCACGGTCGGGGCCGGGGAACAGATAGTTCGGTTTCATGTCGTCGCGGATCACGCCCGCAAGATCGCCCGAAAGGGCGCGGGCGATCTGGGCGGCGCGCCGTGCCTGAACCTGCGGCGCCTCGGCCAGCGGGTTGGTGTCCAACAGGGCGAGCCGCGTCACCCGCTGCGGCGCCTGTGCCAGCATTTCCATCGCAACGATGCCACCCATCGACAGCCCGGCCAGCGCAAACCGCGGCGGGGCGTCGGCCAGCACACGGGCGGCCAGGGCCTGCACCGTGTCGTCTTCGACGGGCACGGCATGACCGACCTGCCGGGGATGCAGACGCGCCGGCAGACCGCCCCACATGCGGGCGTCGCACATCATGCCGGGGATCAGGACCAGCGGAGTCATTTGACGCGTCGGGCGCCCTCGGACAGGGTGGCCAGCTTGGCCCACGCGATCTCGGGATCGACGGCGCCAAAACCGGCAAAGGTGCCAAAGCCGCAGTCGGACCCGGCAACCACCCGCTCCGTGCCCAGAATGTTGGTGAACCGTTCCAGCCGCTGCGCCACAAGGTCGGGATGTTCGACGAAATTGGTCGTGGTATCGACCGCACCGGGCACAAGGATCTTGTCGTCGGGAATTTCACCGGCGCGGTCGCGAAACACCGTCCATTCATGGCCGTGGCGCGGGTTGGCGGTTTCAAACAGCAGATAGGTCGCGGGCACCGTCATCAGCAGGGGAAACACCCGGTCCATGTCGATGTCGCAGACATGCGGCCCCTCGTAATTGCCCCAGCAGATGTGCAGGCGGATCCGGTCACGCGGCAGGCCTTGCAGTGCATGGGACAGCGCCTCGACATGGGTGGCGGCCACTTTCAGAAACTCGGCGTCGCTGAGGTCGGCAAACAGCATGTGGCGCGACAGGGCCAGGTCGGGACAATCCAGTTGCAGATCCAGCCCCGCCGCCAGAATTTCGCGGTATTCATCGCGCATCGCATCGGCAAGCGCGGCCAGATAGGCCTCACGCGTGGGATAATGCGCGTTTTGCAGGAACAGCGAAATCACGCCGGGCGAGGCCGCATTCATGAAGCCGCGCGAAACCCCGTGCAGGGCCATGGCCGCTTTCAGGTTCGCGATGTCCTTTTGCAACTCTCCCTGACCCTTGGATTTGACCGGCCCGATACATTGCGGGCGGGCATATTGCGGTGTGCCGCCTTCGCGCGCCAGACGGTCCAGAAAGGTCGGGAACAGCTTCAGATCGGCCGGGGCGTTGCGCGGGCTGTCGCCGCCAAAGCCTTCGTAGCGATCCTTGACATAGGTGGCATAGCTGATCTTCGACGCCTCGCCGTCCGACACGATGTCGATGCCCGCGGCCTTTTGCCGCCGCACGTTTTCGGCCACCGCCGCCGTCATGCAGGCGTCGAAGGCCGCCGCGTCAAAGGGTTGGCCCTTTTCCCGCGCGAACAGGAAATCGACAACCTCCTGTGGACGGGGAAGCGAGCCGACATGGGTGGAAAGAAGAGGCATCGTCGGTCCTTTCAAAGGGCAGGCGTTGGAAGAAACTACAGCAGACGCCCCGTGAGGCCGGCCGGATCGTCGGTGCCGATCACCCGGTACAACGAGGCTTCGCCGGTCATCGACGGGGCAAGGCTGTGCTCGAGCCCGGGCGGGATGGCAGCGGTGTCGCCGGGGTTCAGAACGGCAGAGCCTTGACCCCAGGTCAGGCGCCAGTGGCCACGCATCGGCATCAGGACCTCGTGCTTGGTCAGGGTATAGGGCGTGGCCGGAAGGGAATTGCGCGACAAAAGCTCCACCTCGAAGCCCGGGCGGTCGCGCAGCTTGCCCATGGCCCCGATCACGCGGGCAGGCTGGTGGTCGGAGAGGGCCATCAGGTCAAGGTAGCGCGCGACACAATTGGGGATCACCTCGGCGGTGGTGGGTTCGGGGACGGCCCGCAGGGCTTCGTCGGTCATCAACGGCATCGGAGGCACGCCCTCGGGCAGGTTCTGTCCCTTCTTGGTGTCGTAAAGCTTGCCGTTGCGCCCCAGGATCAGGCCATAATCCTTGGCATCGGTGATGACCTGCGGCGCCCAGACCACGCCGCCCCCGGCGTCATCGCCGCCCAGGATCGCCATGATCATCCCGTAATCGGTGCCGACGTTTTCAAAGGCGCGGAAAATGCCGGTCGGAATGTTGAAGATGTCGCCTTCCTCCGCGATGAACTCGCCCGCCGTGCCCCACCGGCCCCAGAAGAACCGCCACCGCCCCTTCAGCACGAAAAAGACCTCGGCGGTGCGGTGGATGTGCAGCGAGTTGCGGCATCCGGGCGGCTGGCCCGCAGCGCCGATGTTGAAGCCGGGCGTGTCGCGGATATGCACATGCTGGTCGGGGCTTTCCGACACGCCGCCGCCGATGATGGTAAAGTTCTCTTTGCGGTCCGAGCCCGGGGTATGGGCGTCGATGAAGGCGGTCTTGCAGGGGCGCAGATCGCCATAACGAACGATGCGGGCTTCCATTTCGGCGGGGGTCATGGTGTGTCCTTTCAGTCGGCGGTCCAGCCGCCGTCCACGATAAGAGAAGTTCCGGTGATCAGGCTGGCGGCGTCCGACGCAAGCAGGGCAACTGCCCCCATGATGTCGGTGACCTCGCCCACCCGGCCGAGCTTGATCTTGGAGGCGATCCATTGGGTGCGTTCGGGGTTGGCAAAGGTCTGCTCGGTCATGGGCGTGCGGATGAAGGTCGGGGCGATGGTGTTCACACGAATGCCGTGCGGGCCCCATTCGATCGCCATGGATTTGGTCATGCCTTCGATCGCGTGCTTGGTCGCGGCATAGACCGCGCGGTCAATGCCGCCGACATGGGCCATCTGCGACGAGATGTTGATCAGGCTGCCCGGCTTGCCCTCGGCCAGCAGTCGGGCGGCCACGCAGCGGGTCAGGAAATAGGCGGCGCGAAAGTTCAGACCCGAAACATGGTCGAAATCCTGCGGCGTGGTCTGGGTGGCGGGGGAATGGCGCGCCGTTCCGGCGGAATTCACCAGAATGTCAAAGGCGGGCAGGGCGGCAAGCGCTGCCTTGGTGGCATCGACGTCAGAGATGTCCAGCGTCAGGATATCCGCAGCCATCCCCTCGGCCTCCATCTGTGCCGCCAGCGCCCGAAGCCCGTCAACGCCGCGTGCGCATAGCGTCACCCGCGCGCCCTGTTCGGCCAGCGCCACCGCACAGGCCGCCCCGATGCCCGACGACGCCCCGGCCACAAGGGCACGACGGCCATCCAGCCGGAACGAGGGCGTGCGTGGCAGGGTCATGTCGCCGCCGCGCCGTAAGGCACGTTCCGCCCGCCATAGCGCCGCACCCGGATGTTGCATTGCTCGGCATGGCCGACAAAGCCTTCAAGCATGCACAGCCGAGAGCCGTAGGCGCCGATCATCGCGGCCGCCTCATCGGTGGTGATGCGCTGATAGGAATGGGTCTTCAGGAATTTGCCCACCCAAAGCCCGCCGGTATAGCGCCCGGCCTTGCGGGTGGGCAGGGTGTGGTTGGTGCCGATCACCTTGTCGCCGTTGGCAACATTGGTGCGCGGGCCCAGGAACATGGCGCCGTAAGCGTGCAGGTTGGCCAGATACCAGTCGTCGCGGTCGGTCATCACCTGCACATGTTCGGACGCAAGGTCGTTGGCGGTGGCCAGCATCTCGTCATGGCTGTCGCACAGGATCACCTCACCGTAGTCGGCCCAACTGACGCCCGCCGTGGGGGCGGTGGGCAGGATCTTCAGCAACCGCTCAACCTCGGCCAGGGTCGCAAACGCCAGTTTGCGCGAGGTGGTCAACAGCACCGCAGGCGAATTGTAGCCGTGTTCGGCCTGCCCCAGCAGGTCGGTGGCGCAAAGCTCGGCATCGACAGTGTCATCCGCGATCAGCAGGGTTTCGGTCGGGCCGGCAAACAGGTCGATCCCGACGCGGCCGTAAAGTTGGCGCTTGGCCTCGGCGACAAAGGCATTGCCGGGGCCGACCAGCATGTCGACCGGCGTGATGGTCTGGGTGCCCAGGGCCATGGCCCCCACGGCCTGCATGCCGCCCAGCACATAGATCTCATGCGCCCCGCCCAGATGCATCGCGGCCACGATGGCGGGATGCGGCGCGCCGTTCACCGGCGGGGCCGAAGCGACGATGCGCGGCACGCCTGCCACCGCCGCTGTCAGCACCGACATATGGGCCGAGGCGACCATGGGAAACTTGCCGCCCGGAACATAGCAACCGACCGACTGCACCGGAATATTGCGGTGCCCCAGAAACACGCCAGGCAGGGTTTCAACCTCGATATCGGTCATCGAGGCGCGCTGAGCCTCGGCAAACCGGCGAATCTGGGTTTGGGCGAACCGGATATCCTCCATGTCGCGCGGCGTGACCCGGGCGACGGCGGCGTCGATTTCCGAGGCGGTCAGGCGAAAGGCGGGCGGGTCGTAGCGGTCGAATTTGACCGAAAGGTCGCGCACGGCGG
Organism: Paracoccaceae bacterium; assembly: GCA_031371185.1. Classification (GTDB taxonomy): domain Bacteria; phylum Pseudomonadota; class Alphaproteobacteria; order Rhodobacterales; family Rhodobacteraceae; genus CAIYZT01. The sequence continues at coordinate 9,130 of JANMJC010000253.1, forward strand.
CGTCACCCCGGGTCTGGATGTCCAGTAGAACCTGTTCCACCGTCGCGCGGACCATCGCATCATCGGCGGCGCGTTCCGCTTCGGGCTTGCCACGCTTTACCCAGGTCACTGCCATGCTGCCCTCACGTCATGAATACGTTTGCAATATGGATAGGGCAAAGGCCGGGGACAAGGCAAGGGGCTAGTTTTTCCGCGATCCGCCATTCCGGGAAAACCCGGCCGCAATCCTTGACAATCCCCTTGTTTGCCGGGGGACCCCCCCCCGCCCCGGGCAATTGCGGTGTGGTGCGACAGCCCGAATTGCAATCGTTTGCAGCAGGCAATAGAACGGTGCCAGACCATCCCGCCTGGTCCCGGCCCTGAATGGAGACACCGATGCCCGCTTTGCCAGAACCCTATCCTGTGGCCAAGGTCACATGGGTCAAATCCGTAACGCGCGACGCCGTGTCCGACACCAAGCCGGTGGCGGAACTGGTGGCGCAGGTCCTGGCCGACGTCAAGGCGCGCGGCGACGCGGCGGTGCGCGACTATTCGAAGCGCTTCGACAAGTCAGACCTGCAGGTCTTCGAAGTCAGCGGCGACGAGCGTCTGGCCGCCGTGGCAGCACTGGACCCGCAGACGCGCCGCGACACCGAATTTGCCATCGCCAACGTGCGCCGCTTTGCGCAGGCACAACTTGCCACGATCCTGCCGCTGGATATCGAACCCTTGCCGGGCGTGTTCATGGGGCACCGGATCATCCCGATCGACCGGGTCGGCTGCTATGTGCCGGGCGGACGGTTTCCCTTGTTGTCGGCCCCGATCATGACGATCGTACCGGCGGTGGTGGCGGGCGTGCCCGAGGTGATCGCCTGCCTTCCCCCCAATGCCCACAACGCCATGATCGCCGGATGCCACCTGTCGGGCGCCACAAGGATCTTTCGCATCGGGGGCGCTCAGGCGATTGCGGCCATGGCCTTCGGCACCGAAACCGTGCCGGCGGTGATGAAGATCATGGGGCCGGGCAACGCCTTTGTGAACGAGGCCAAGCGGCAGGTCTTCGGTCCGGTGGGCATCGACCAGTTGGCGGGACCGTCGGAGATCTACATTCTGGCCGACGAGACTGGCGACGCCGAAATGATCGCGACCGACCTTCTGGCGCAGGCCGAACATGACGTGCGCACCCGGGTCGGCCTGATCACCACCCATCGCCCCCTGGCCCTGGCCGTGGTGGCCGAGGTGGAAAAGCAACTGGCAACGCTGTCCACGGCCCATGTGGCCGCACCCGCCTGGCGCGACTACGGCGAGGTGGCGGTCTGCGCGGACGAGGCGACGATGATCGCCTATTCCGATTTCATCGCCGCCGAACATCTGCAGGTCCACACGGCGGACCCGCATGGCATGGCGGCCAAACTGCGCAACTATGGGTCGCTGTTCATCGGTGAATTGGCGTCGGTGGTCTATTCCGACAAATGCTCGGGCACCAACCACACCCTGCCAACCATGGCAGCCGGGCGCTATACCGGCGGGTTGTGGGTCGGCGCCTATGTCAAGATCGCCACCCATCAATGGCTGGAGCCGAAAGGCGTCGAGCAGGTCGCCCCGCCGGCGGCGCGTCAGGCAGCCAGCGAGGGGCTGGAAGGCCACCGCCGCGCCGCGCAACTGCGGCTGGACCGGATGCAGAGGCGCTGAAGGCGCGGCTTTGGCCCTTCCCGAAGAGGTTTCCTACCTTCCCGGACCGCTCTGCGGGACATTTTTGAACGGGTGAATGGAACAGGAAGCGCCGATGCTGCGCCGAATTGTCCGTGGTGCGGTCAAAGGCAGGGTCGGGGGCACAGGTCAGGTCTTCGCTTTGAGGGCGCGTGACCGGTTGTGCGCCCAGGCGGCGGGCCGATGTCTTGGGCTGCGGTCAAGGAAGGCGCGGGTTGGCCGGTCCGGATCAAGGCGGCGGTCCGCCCCAGGGTCCGGACCGCCTCCGGTGCGGCAAAACCGCCAAGCCGAGGCGCCTGACGGCTGGCCACCCCTCGCCAGGCGCCACGACATTTCTGCGCGGCAAAGGGGCCGCGATGCTCTTGTGGCGCTGCCCTGTCGCTGTCGCACAAACCTGTGGCCTTGCCTTTCGGGGCCGACCTGCGCCAAGGATGGCGGCATCCGCGCGGGCCGCCCTTGCAGGCAAGTGCCGAACCGGCGCCAGATCAGGGAAAGCACCACCATGAACGACAAACCCGGACGCATCATCTTTACCGGCGGCAGCGGCAAGGCCGGCCGCCATGCCGTGGCGCATCTTCTTGCCAAGGGTTACAAGGTTCTGAACCTTGAT
>JANMJC010000277.1:0-1877 GCA_031371185.1 Paracoccaceae bacterium
ACGCCCGATTCGGCCAATGCCACCACCTTGTGCGCCAGTTCCTCGATCCCCGCCGACCCCAGCGCCCAATGCTTGCACAGGATCGCCTCGGCGCCCTGTTCGGCGACATAGGCCTTCACGGCGGCAATCTCGGCATCAGTGTCGGAATAGAAGTGGTTGATCGCCACCACCACCGGCACGCCAAAGCTTTTGACGTTGCCGATGTGGCGGCCAAGGTTCGGACAGCCCTTCTTGACGGCTTCGACGTTTTCCGCCCCCAGATCGGCCTTGGCCACCCCGCCGTTCATCTTCATCGCGCGCACCGTGGCCACGATCACCGCCGCCGAGGGCTTGAGGTTGGCTTTGCGACACTTGATGTCAAAGAACTTTTCCGCGCCAAGGTCGGCGCCGAAACCGGCTTCGGTCACGACATATTCGCCCAGCTTCAGCGCGGTCTTGGTGGCGATCACCGAATTGCAGCCATGCGCGATGTTGGCGAAGGGGCCGCCATGCACGAAGGCGGGGTTGTTTTCCAGCGTCTGCACCAGATTGGGCTGCATCGCGTCCTTCAGCAGCACGGTCATCGCGCCGACGGCCTTGATGTCGCGGGCATAGATCGGCGTCTAGGCGCGGGTATAGGCCACCACGATATCGCCCAGACGTTTCTGCAGATCGTCCAGATCGTTCGACAGGCACAGGATCGCCATGACCTCCGAGGCCACCGTGATGTCAAACCCGGTCTGGCGCGGAAAGCCGTTCGACACGCCGCCAAGTGACACCACGATGTCGCGCAGCGCGCGGTCGTTCATGTCCATCACCCGGCGCCACACGATGCGGCGCGCGTCGATGTCCAGATCGTTGCCCCAGTAGATGTGGTTGTCGATCATCGCGCTCAGCAGGTTGTGCGCCGAGGTGATTGCATGGAAATCGCCGGTGAAGTGCAGGTTCATCTCTTCCATTGGCACGACCTGGGAATAGCCACCGCCCGCAGCCCCGCCCTTCATGCCGAAATTCGGGCCCAACGACGCTTCGCGGATGCAGACCACCGCCTTCTTGCCGATGCGGTTCAGACCGTCGCCCAGACCCACCGTCGTGGTGGTCTTGCCTTCGCCCGCCGGGGTCGGATTGATCGCGGTAACCAGAATCAGCTTGCCATCCGGACGCCCTGCCAGCGACTTGATGAACTCCTGGCTGACCTTGGCCTTGTCGTGGCCATAGGGCAGCAAATGCTCGGACGGGATGCCCAGCTTGGCCCCGATCTCCATGATCGGCTTTTTCTTGGCTTCGCGTGCAATCTCGATGTCGGTCTTGAAGGCCATGGCGGGCTCCTGGCAAGGGCTGAGGGATCTGTCGGCGCAGTCTTATCTTGGCAAGCGACGCAGAAGAGTCGTTTTTCCGACTTCTCCCGTGCCAAATTCGCCAGTGGCAGGTGCATCTGCACTATTGTAAAATATGGAACATATCCAGAGATTATTCCATCTATAGTTATTTCATTCCACTACTCATTGCCCCCTTGCCGGGTTTCCGGCCCTGTCCTACGGTTTTCCCCTTCAGGCGAGCCGACATTTTCCAACCTCACAGGTATTCCCATGGCAGACAACATTTATGAAGTGGACCTTCTCGTCACCGGCACCCAGACCGTCACGATCAACGACGACGGGTCGGGCAACGACTGGATCGTGCTGACGGGTGACTATCCCAACCAGTCCGATCTGCGCCTGTCCTGGACGTCGACCGACGGCACCTCGACCAGCGCGATGGGCCTGTATTTCCAGCCGTCCAACACCGGGCACCGCCTTGTGGTCAACGGGTTGATCGAGAATGTGCGCGGCAGCGTCGGGCGCGACTATATCTCGGGCAACGAGGTGGCCAATATCCTGTACGGCGATGCCGACGAG
>JANMJC010000306.1:0-6676 GCA_031371185.1 Paracoccaceae bacterium
GTTCGTCGAGGTGAAGACCCTGGCCATGCGGGTCGGGCGAACCCGCGCCAACTGGGTACGAGAGTAGCGGGGGGCCGGGCAAGACGGGGGGTTCACACCCCCGCGCCGCAAAGCGGCTTCCCCCGTGGGATATTTCTGGACAGATGAAAGGCAAGAGCGTGCAGCCGGATATCATCATCATCGGGTCGGGGATGGGCGGGGCGACGCTGGCGGCGGCGCTGGCGCCGACGGGTCGGCGCATCGTGATCCTGGAACGCGGCGAGCGGTTGGAGCCCAGCCCCGAGGCGCGCGATGATGCCGCGATCTTTGCGCGCGGGCACTTCCGGCCAAACGAGGTCTGGCTGGACGCGCAGGGCAAGCCGTTCAACCCCGGCAATTACTATCACCCCGGCGGCAATTCCAAATTCTACGGCGCGGTGTTGATGCGCTATCGCGCCGAAGACTTTGCGCCCCTGCGGCATCTGGGCGGCACAACTCCGGGATGGCCGATGGGCTATGACGCGGTGGAGCGGTACTATCAGGCGGCGGAAGACCTGTATCAGGTGCGCGGTGCCAATGACGGGACCGACGCGACCGAACCGCGCCATTCCGGGCGCTACAATTTCCCCCCCGTGCCGGACGAGCCCGCGATTGCCGATCTGCGGGTACGGCTGGCGCGTCAAGGACTGCACCCGACCGCCTTGCCCCTGGGCGTCGATATCGACCGCTGGCTGGCCCATGGCGCCACGCCGTGGGATGCCTATCCCGACACCTGTGGCGGCAAGATGGATGCCGAAACGGTGGGGCTGACGCTGGCGCTGCAACATCCCAATGTCACGCTGATGACCGGGGCGCGCGTGACGCGGCTGGTGGCCGGGGGCGGGCGGATTGCGGCGGTGGAGTTTCAGCGGGCGGGCAAGACGGAACGCATGGCGGCCCCGGTTGTGGCGCTGTGCGCGGGGGCAGTGATCTCGGCCGCGCTGCTTCTGGCTTCGGCCGATGCGGACCATCCCGGCGGTCTGGCCAATTCCTCGGATCAGGTCGGGCGGAACTTCATGAACCACAACCTGTCGGCGGTTCTGGGGGTGCATCCCCTGCGGCGCAACGACGGTATCTATCAAAAGACCATCCACCTGAACGACTGGTATCTGACGGGCGGCCCGGGCGGCGAGCCCTTGGGCAATGTGCAGATGCTGGGCAAGATTTCGGGCACGATCCTGGCCGCCGACACGCCGCTTCCGAAAGCGCTGGCAGGCTGGATCGCGCGTCATTCCGTGGACATTCTGGCCATGTCGGAAGACCTGCCCAACCCCGACAGCCGGGTGCTGTGGAAGGATGGCCAGATCACGCTGGACTGGCGGAGGTCGAACTGGGCGGCGCATCTTGCGCTGGTGGCCAGGCTGAAGGGCGCATTGCGGCGGGCGGGGTTTCCCATCGTCCTGTCGCGGGCCTTTGACAGGCGCACGCCCTCGCATCAATGCGGCACGGCGCGGATGGGGGCGGACCCCTCCACCTCGGTCGTCGATGCCGAATGCCGTTCGCATGATCTGAAAAACCTTTTCATTGTCGACGCCAGCGTCCTGCCGACCTCGGCCGCGGTCAACCCGGCGCTGACCATCGCGGCGCTGGCCCTGCGCGCGGGCGAGCATATTCGGGCGCGGGAGTTTGCAGCATGAAGGGCGTGGCGCTGATCACCGGCGGCCAAAGCGGCATCGGGTTGGGCATTGCACGGGCGCTGGTGGGCGCGGGGTTCAAGGTGGCGCTGGTGTCCTTGCCAGATCCGTCCGATGCCGGGGTGCAGGCGGTGATGGCTGAACTGGGTGGCAAGGCGCGGTATTTCCAGCAGGACCTGCGCGACCTTGGCCGGATTGACGACCTCTTGACGGCCATCGAGACGGATCTGGGCCCGATCACCACGCTGGTGGCCAATGCCGGCATCGCCTCTCCGCTGCGCGGCGATCTTCTGGAAGTGGCGCCCGAGAATTTCGATCTGGTGATCGAGGTGAACCTGCGCGCGGGCTTCTTTCTGGCGCAGGCGGTGGCCCGGCGCATGGCGGTTCGCGGCGAGGGGCCCTATCGTTCGATCAGCTTTGTCACCTCGGTTTCGGCGGAAATGCTGTCGGTAGAGCGGGCGGAGTACTGCATTTCCAAGGCCGGGGCGTCGATGATGGCCCGGCTGTTCGCGGTGCGGCTGGCGCCTTTGGGGATCGGGGTGTTCGAACTGCGCCCCGGCATCATCGAAACCGGCATGACGGCGGGGGTGCGCGACAAATACGACGGGCTGATCGCGGGCGGGCTGGTGCCTGCGGGGCGGTGGGGGCAGCCTGCGGATGTGGGGGCGGCCATGGTGCCGATTGCGACCGGCCAGATGGCCTTTGCCACAGGCTCGGTGATTGCGGTGGATGGCGGTCTTTCGCTGCACAGGTTGTAAGGGGGCGATGATGCCAAAGGAATATGATTTCATCATCGTGGGCGGCGGATCGGCGGGCGCGGTTCTGGCCGCGCGGCTGTCCGAGAACCCCTCGGCGCAGGTCTTGCTGCTGGAGGCGGGCGGACGCGACTGGCATCCGTTTTACCACCTGCCGGCGGGTTTTGCCCGGATGACCAAGGGCATCGGTTCCTGGGGCTGGCAGACGGTGCCGCAAAAACACATGAAAAACCGGGTGATGCGCTATACACAGGCCCGCGTGATCGGCGGCGGATCGTCGATCAACGCGCAACTGTACACGCGCGGCAATGCGCTGGACTACGACGAATGGCGCCAGATGGGCTGTGTCGGTTGGGGCTATGACGATGTGCTGCCCTATTTCAAGAAGGCCGAGCATAACGACACCTTCGATGACCATTACCACGCCAGGGGTGGCCCTTTGGGCGTGTCGCAACCGCGCGCGCCCCTGCCGATCTGCGAGGCCTATTTCGCAGCGGCGGGCCAGTTGGGCATTCCGCGCAACCGCGATTTCACCGGGGCCGCCCAGGACGGGGTGGGGTACTATCAACTGACGCAGCGGAATTATCGGCGGTCCTCGACCTCGACCGCCTATCTGCGCCCCGCGCGGGGACGGGCAAACCTGACGGTGAAGACCGGGGCGCAGGTGCTGCGGCTGGTGGTGGAAGCGGGCCGCGCGGTGGGGGTGGAACTGGCCGATCTGGGCGTTGTGCGGGCGCAAACCGAGGTGATCCTGTCGTCGGGCGCCATCGGCTCGCCCCGTCTGTTGCAGCTTTCGGGCATCGGGCCCGCCGACGACTTGCGCGCGCTTGGGCTGAATGTGGTCTGTGACCAGCCCGGCGTCGGGGCCAATCTGCAAGACCATCTTGATCTGTTCGTGATTGCCGAATGCACCGGGCCGCACACCTATGACCGCTTTGCCAAGCCGCATCTGTCGGCCCTTGCCGGCCTGCAATATCTGCTGACGCGGCGCGGGCCGGTCGCCTCCAGCCTGTTTGAAACCGGGGGGTTCTGGTACGCCGACCCTGCCGCGCGTTCACCTGATCTGCAGTTTCACCTTGGGCTGGGATCGGGGATCGAGGCCGGCGTGACGGCGATGCCGCAAGGCGGGGTGACGCTGAATTCGGCCTATCTGCGCCCCCGGTCGCGCGGCACGGTGCGGCTGGCAAGCGCCGATCCCTTGGCCGCCCCCTTGATCGACCCCAATTACTGGGCCGATCCCCATGACCGCGAGATGTCGATCCGGGGGCTGAAACTGGCGCGAGAGATCATGGCGCAACCCGCGCTGCGGCCTTTCGTTCTGGCCGAACGCCTGCCGGGGCCGGGGGTCGTCAGCGATCAGGACTATTTCGACTATGCCTGCCAGCACGCCAAGACCGACCACCACCCGGCCGGCACCTGCCGGATGGGGGTGGACGCAGGCGCGGTCGTGGACCCCACCCTGCGCTTCAACGGCATTGCGGGTCTGCGGGTCGTCGATGCCTCGATCATGCCGACTGTCGTCTCTTCCAACACCAATGCGGCCACCATCATGATCGCGGAACATGCCGCTGACATGATCCGCGCAACCCATGGATAGAAAATGATCCGTCACATCGTTCTGATCCGGTTCCGGCCGGAAATCCTGCCAGAGGCCATCGCGGCGCTTTTTGCCGACCTGCACGCGATCCGCGCCAAGCTGCCGGGGGTGCTGGCCATCACCGCCGGGCGCAGCGAAAGCCCCGAGCGGATCGAACGCGGCTACATGCACGGCTTTGTGGCCGATTTTGCCGACTGGGCCACGCTGGCCGCCTATCAGGATCACCCCGACCACAAACGTCTGGGGGCCGCCTTGGTGGCGGCGGCGGTAGGCGGGATCGACGGCATTCTGGTGTTCGATCTGGCCGTTGACGACCTTGCCGGGACATGAGGGGACGATGCTGAACCTGCCAACCCCCGACAACGGCTTTGCGCCCTACAGATTGCAGGGCGAACCCCTGCTGCCCCGCGCCCCCGAACGCGCCCTGACGCGCACGGCCTTTGCGGCGGCCCATGTGGTCAGCGACCCCTTGCGCCAACGCTCCCCCTGGGAGGGGCGGCCTGCGGTGGATTGGGAAACGACCCTGGCCCTGCGCAGCGGCCTTTGGGATCAGGGGCTTGGGCTGGCCGAGGCGATGGACACCGCACAGCGCGGCATGGGGGTGGATTGGGCGACGGCGCTGGAACTGATCCAGCGCAGCATGGCGGCGGCCAAGGCGCATCCGATGCGCCCGCGCGTCGCTTGCGGGGCGGGCACCGACCATGTGGCGCTGGCCGATCTTCGCGACGCGGGTGCAATCACGGCGGCCTACGAGCATCAGGCCGAGGCGATTGAAGCGGCGGGCGGGCAATTGATTCTGATGGCCTCGCGCGCCTTTACCGCCATCGATGCGGGCGAGGGCGTCTATTGGCAGGTCTACCGCCGCCTGATCGACGGCGCGCGCGACCCGGTCATCCTGCATTGGCTGGGCCCGATGTTCGACCCCGGACTTGCCGGATACTGGGGCACGACCGATGTGGCGAGGGCATCGGATTTCGTGCTGGCGCTGATCGCGGAAAACCCCGGACGGGTGGACGGCATCAAGATTTCGCTGTTGGACCGTTCGCATGAAGAGGCGTTTCGCGCCCGGCTTCCGGCGGGCGTTCGGCTGTATACCGGCGATGATTTCAACTATGCCGATCTGATCGCGGGCGACGGTCAGCACCACTCCCACGCGCTTCTGGGGATCTTCGCGGCCATCGCCCCCGCCGCCTCGCAGGCGCTGGAGGCTTTGGCGCGGGGCGACCTTGCCACCTATCACGCGCTACTGGCCCCCACCGTGCCGCTGTCGCGCGAGATCTTTCGCGCGCCCACCCGGTTCTACAAGGCCGGGATCGCGTTCCTGTCCTGGCTGAACGGCCAGCAGGGCCACTTTATCATGCCCGCAGGGTTCCAATCCAGCCGCGACATCGTGCATTATGCCCAAGTGTACCGTCTGGCCGATCAGGCGCGGCTCTTGGCTCGGCCCGATCTGGCCGAAGCGCGGATGGCCACGCTTCTGGCCCTGCACGGCATGGCGTAGGCGCGCATGAACCGAAGGCCGACGATCATCGACGTGGCGCGCGCGGCGGGGGTTTCGAAATCCACCGTCAGCCTGGTGCTGCAGGACAGTGCGGCGGTCAAGGACGACACACGCAGGGCGGTGCGCCGGGCCATGGCCGACATCGGCTATGTCTATAACCGGTCTGCCGCCAACATGCGCCAGTCGAATGCCGGGCTGATCGGGCTGGTGATCAACGATCTGCGCAACCCGTTCTTCACCGAATTTGCCACCTCGGTGCAGATGGCCCTGTCGGCGCGCGGCTATGCCACGGTGCTGGCCAACACCGATGAGGACCCGACCTTGCAGGCGCAGGTCGTGGCCGCGATGATCGAACATGGCGTGTCGGCGCTGGTGATCTCGCCGGCCTATGGCGGGGAAGAGGCGACATTCGGGGCGATCGGGCGGGCGGGGATCCCCGCGATGCAGGTGTTGCGGAAGGTCGATGCGCGGACCGACCTGTTCCCCTTTGCCGCCCCCGACTACCTGCAAGGCGGGCGGCTGGCGGCGCGGCATCTTTTGGCGGCGGGCGCCCGGCGCATCGCCTTTGTGGGCGGCGTCGCGGGCCGGGCGGTGGCCCAGGAACGCATGGCGGGTTATCTGGAGGTTTTGGCCGAAGCGGGGTTCGAACCGCTGATCCTGCCCGGCCGCGCCTCGCGCGGCTTTGGGCGCGAAGCGGCGCGCGATCTGACCCTGCGGCACCCCGGCGTCGATGCCGCGATCTGCTTCAACGATCTGGTCGCCCTGGGCATGCTCAGCGGATTTGCCGAGTTGGGCCGCGCCGTGGGGCCAGAGTTTCGGCTGGTCGGATTCGACGATATCGAGGATTGCGCGCAGGTTTTCCCCGGGCTTTCGTCGGTGCGTTGCAACATTGCGGGATTTGGGGCCGGGATCGCCGCGACGGTCCTGGACTGGCTGGAACAGGGCCGCGCCCCCCAGGCTGAAACGCGCAGCGCGGTCAACCTGATCCTGCGGGCCTCAAGCCCGTGAAGAGGATGCGATGATCCAGACCCCCGAAGCCCTGCTGCGTGCCCTGTTTGCCCGGGCGGTCGAGGTGGCCGATCCGATGCGGGCGCTGGCGGGCCACCTGCCGCCGCGACCGGCGGGACGTGTGGTGGTGGTGGGAGCGGGCAAGGCTTCTGCGCGGATGGCC
>JANMJC010000314.1:0-5726 GCA_031371185.1 Paracoccaceae bacterium
CGTCATCATCGGGTCGGGCATCAACGGCCTTGTGGCAGCGGCGATGCTGTCGTTGAAAGGCCGCCGCGTGCTGGTGCTGGAGCGTGAGGCGACCCTTGGCGGTTGCCTGCGCTCGGGTGACATCACGCTGCCGGGCTTTACCCATGACGTGATGGCAGCCACCTTCGTTTTGTTCATGACCTCGCCGGCGGGGGCCGCCCTTGGCCCCCATCTGGCGCGGCATGGGTTCGAATACTGCCATTCGCCGCATCCGACGGCGGTCCTTCGCCCGGACGGAACCAGCCTTGTCATGTCGATGGACCCGGCGCGCAACATCGCCGCCTTCAATGCCCTTGCCCCCGGCGACGGCGACCGGCATGCCCGCGACCTGGGCGGCATCGCCGCCGATGCGCCGTTCCTGTTTGCGCTTCTGGGGGGCGATCTGTGGTCGTGGTCCACGACAAAATTGCTGTTCGGACAGGTGCGCAAGCGCGGTCTGCGCGGGCTTGCCGCCTGGATGGGGTCGGCGCTGGCCCCCGCTCGCGGCTGGCTGGAAACCGGCTATCAAAGCCCTTTGGTGCAGGCCCTGTGGGCGCCATGGGTGTTGCACTGCGGGTTGACGCCCGAAAGCGCCTATTCCGCCCAGATGGGCCGCGTCATCGCCTTTGCGGTCGAAGCGGCGGGCGCACCGATTGCCAAGGGCGGCTCTGCCGCCATCGTGCGCGCCTTCAAAGCCCTGATCGAAGAGAACGGCGGCACCCTGCGCACCGGCGCGGATGTGGCCGAAATCACCGCAAGGGATGGCCATGTCACCGGGGTGCGGCTGGCGAATGGCGAAGTGATTGCCACCAAATCCGTCCTCGCCTCGGTCGCGCCGGGGCAGTTGTACGACCGCCTTCTGCCGGGGGTAAACCTGCCCGCCGACCGAAGTGCCTCCCGCAGTTTCCGCCACGGGCGCGGCAATTTCCAACTGCATTACGCGCTGGACGCCCTGCCCGAATGGCTGACCCCGGGGCTGGACGACGTGGCGCTGATCCATCTGTCGGACGGCATCGACGCGGTGTCGAAATCGGCCAACGAGGCCGAGCGCGGGCTGTTTCCGGCGGTTCCCACGATCTGCGTGGGTCAGCCGCACCGGCTTGACCCCTCGCGCTGTCCGCCCGGCAAGGCCATTCTGTGGCTGCAGATCCCCGATGCGCCGACACGGATCAAGGGCGATGCGGCGGGCGAAATTCACGGACAAAGCTGGGACGAGGCCACCCGCGAAGCCTTTGCCGACCGCATCGAGGCGATCCTGTCGCGCCACATCAAGAATTTCCAGGCGATCAAACTCGCCCGTCGCGCCTATTCGCCGGCCGACCTTGAGGCGATGAACGTCAACCTTGTCGGCGGTGATCCTTACGGCGGGTCCTGCGCGCTGGACCAGTTCTTCATCTGGCGTCCCTTTGCCCATTCCACCAACGGCACCAGCGCCTTGCGGGGCCTGATCCACATCGGCGCCTCGACCCACCCCGGCCCCGGACTGGGAGGAGGCTCGGGCTTCAACGCGGCAAGAAGGCTGGGCGCATGAACGATGAAAGCCCGATCCCGCCGCCTTCCCTGGGCGAACTTGGCCTGACCAGTTTCGCGCCCTATCTGATGAACCGCATCATGGGGCGCTACAACGCCAGCCTGCGCGAGGAAATGGCGGGCCTTGGCCTGACCACGCCCAAGATGCGGGCGCTGGCCGTGCTGTCGGTGATCGAGGGGCCCTTGATCCGCGAGCTGGCGGTCTATACCGTCACCGAACAATCGACCCTGTCGCGCGCGCTGGACCAGTTGACCTCCGAGGGCCTGATCCGCCGCCAGACCGACCCCTCTGACAGCCGTGCCACCCGCGTTTTCATCACCAAGCCGGGCCGCGCGGCCTTTGACACCCTTTGGCCCCACATGGCCGATGCCCAGTCGCGCATGTTCCGCGGCATTTCCGACGATGAACGCAGCGCCTTTGTCGGCACCTTGCAGAAGATGCTGACCAACATCCGAAAGCACGAGTTCTGACATGGCAGAACGCAGCTTCAAGGCCGAGGTCGAGCATCTGAAACTGGGGGCGGGGGAAACCTTTACCGGCGAGGGGATCCTTGCCATCACCAAGGCGCTGCTGGAATCGGGGGTGGGCTATGTCGGGGGCTATCAGGGCGCGCCGATCTCGCATCTGATGGACGTTCTGGCCGATGCCCAGGACCTTCTTGCTGATCTTGGGGTGCGGTTTGAGGCCAACGCGAACGAGGCCGCCGCCGCCGCCATGCTGGCCGCCTCGGTGCATTATCCGATCCGGGGGGCCGTTACCTTCAAGGGCCCGGTCGGGGTCAATGTGGCGTCGGACGCGCTGGCCAACCTGTCGTCTTCGGGCGTCACCGGGGGGGCGCTGATCATCGTGGGCGAGGATTACGGCGAAGGCTCCTCCATCATGCAGGAACGCACCCATCCCTTTGCCATGAAGTCGCAATTCTGGCTCTTGGACCCGCGCCCCAACCTGCCCTCGATCGTCAAGGCGGTGTCGGACGGGTTCGATCTGTCCGAGGCGTCGAACACCCCGGTCATGCTGATGGTGCGCATCCGGTCGTGCCATGTCACCGGAAGTTTCACCTGCCGCGACAATCAGCGCCCCCGCGAAACCGTGCGCGAGGCCCTGTCGAACCCGCGTTCGGATTTCGCCCGCGTCGTGCTGCCGCCGATGTCTTATGCCCACGAACAGGACAAGGTGAAAAACCGCTGGCCCGCCGCCGAGAAATTCATCCTTGACCATGGGCTGAACGAACAGTTCGGCCCCCGTGACGCAAACCTTGGCATCATCGTTCAGGGCGGGATGTACAATGGCGTGATCCGCGCTTTGCAACGCCTTGGCCTTGCCGATCTGTCCGGCACCAGCCAGGTGCCGATCTATGTGCTGAACGTCACCTATCCGTTGATCTCGGGTGAGTTTCTGGCGTTCTGCGATGGCAAGGACCATGTTCTGATCGTCGAGGAAGGCCAGCCCGAGTTCATCGAAACCCAGTTGGGATCGTTCCTGTACCGGGCGGAAAGCGCGGTGAAACTGCACGGCAAGGGCCTTTTCCCTCAGGCGGGCGAATACACCGGCGCGGTGATGCTGCAGGCGGTCGAGGGGTTCATCCGCCGCGCAGCGCCCGGAATGCTGGCCGCCAGCCTGCGTGCGCCGAACGAAGACAAGCCGCAAATTCCCGACCTGACCGGAACCGTGCCGATCCGGCCGCCCGGTTTTTGCACCGGCTGCCCCGAGCGGCCGATCTTTGCCGCGATGAAACTGGTCGAAAAGGAACTGGGCAAGCACCAGATCGCCGCCGACATCGGCTGCCACCTGTTCGCGTCCCTGCCGCCGTTCGAAATTGGCGGGGCCACCATGGGTTACGGCCTTGGTCCCGCCGCCAACGGCGCCTTTGACGGCGGAGGCGAGCGGCGGCCCATCGCGATCATCGGCGACGGCGGGTTCTGGCACAATGGCCTGTCCTCGTCCTTCACCAACATGGCGTTCAACAAGTCGGACGGCGTGGCGATCATCGTCGACAACTTCTATTCGGCGGCGACGGGCGGGCAGGATGTGATGTCGTCGCGTGCCGACAATGCCACCAAATCGACCAGGAACCTGATCTCGAAGGCCTTGAAGGGCGTGGGCATCGAATGGGTGCGCGAGGTGAACCGCACCTATGACGTGGCCCATATGCGCGACACCCTGCGCGAGGCCCTGACCACAAATGCGCCAGGGCCCAAGGTGATCGTGGCCGCGTCGGAATGCATGTTGAACAAGCAGCGCCGCGAAAAGCCGCTGGTGCTAAAGGCGATCAAGGAAGGGCGTCGCGTGGATATCCCGCGCTTTGGCGTCGATGAAGACATCTGCACCGGCGATCACGCCTGCATTCGGCTATCGGGGTGCCCGTCGCTGTCGCTGAAGCGGCTGGACGACCCGCTGCGCGACGACCCTGTCGCGTCGATCGACCAATCCTGCGTCGGCTGCGGCAATTGCGGCGAGGTCGCGGATGCCGCCATCCTGTGCCCGTCGTTCTATCGCGCCGATGTGGTGCACAACCCCGGCCCGTTTGAACGGTGGTGGTCCTCGCTTCGCGCCCGCATGATCGAGGGGCTGATCGCGCGACGCACCGCCAAACGTCTGAACTTCGAGGCCATGCCATGACCCTGCACGCCGCCCTTGACCCGATCCCCCCAGACCCCGCTTTGGGCGGTATCATCAAGCTGGCCTGTCTGGCCGTCGGCGGGCAGGGCGGCGGCGTGTTGACCGGGTGGATCGAGGATCTGGCGCGGGCCAACGGCTATGCCGCGCAGGCCACCTCGGTGGCAGGCGTCGCACAGCGCACCGGGGCCACGGTCTATTACGTCGAAATGGCGCCCGTGTCGGGCTTGCAGCCGGTGTTTTCGCTGATGCCCGCGGCGGGCGACGTCGACGTGATGATCGCCGCCGAAATGATGGAGGCCGGCCGGTCGATCATCCGCGGCTTTGTCACGCCCGACCGCACCACGCTGATCGCCTCGACCCACCGGTCGCTGGCGGTTTCCGAAAAGATGGCCCCCGGCGACGCGATCGCCTCATCGTCCGAAGTCATGGCCGCCGCCGAGATCGCCGCGCGCCGCTTCATCTGCGCCGATTTTGACCAGATCGCGGTGAAGTGCGGCTCGGTGATCTCGGCCTCGCTGTTTGGCGCGCTGGCCGCGTCAGGCTCCCTGCCCTTCCCGGTTCAGGCCTTCGAGGCCGCAATCCGGGCGGGGGGCAAGGGCATCGAGGGGTCGTTGCGCGCTTTCAGGGCCGGATATGACGCGGCGCTGCAGGGGGCCCCTGCCCCAGGCCCGGCCCCAAAGCCCGGGACGCGGACGGCATCGGTCACCGGGCCGGCAAAGCTGCAGGCGGGATGGCAGGCGCTGGTGGCCCGCCTTGCCGACCTGCCGGCCCCCGCCCAGGAGATGGCCCGCGCCGGTTTGCAAAAGGTGGTTCAGTTTCAGGATCTTGCCTATGGTCGTCAGTACCTTGACCGTCTGGCCCGGATCGCAGGACTGGACCGCGCGCCCTTTGCCCTGTCGCAGGAAGCTGCCAAATACATCGCCAATGCCATGGTCTATGACGACATCATCCGCGTGGCGGACGCCAAGACGCGCGCCGGGCGTCGCGAAAGGATTGCCGCCGAAATGGGCGCAGAGCGGGCGCAGGTGGTGCAGATCACCGAATTCCTGCATCCGCGCGCCGAGGAAGTCGTGTCGATGTTGCCCGCCGCCCTGGGCGCGCGCTGGCAGGCCAACCCCCGGCGCATGGCCCTGATCGACCGGCTGTTCAACAAGGGCCGCCGCCTGCGCAGCGACGGGCTTCTGGCCTTTGGGTCGCTGTATCTGCTGGGCGGGCTGAAGTTCTGGCGCCCCCGCACCTTTCGTCATGCGCAGGAACAGGCCCATCTGACGGCCTGGCTGGCGCGGGCAAGCGGGCTGGCTGCGGCCAACTATGACCTCGCCGTCGAGGTTCTGCGCTGCCGCCGTCTGGTCAAGGGCTATTCCGACACCCATGCGCGCGGCCTGTCCAAGTTCGACAAGGTCATGGAGGGTATCGCCCTGGTCGGGGCCCGCGATGACGCCGCCGACTGGGCCCGCCGTCTGCGCGAGGCCGCGCTGAAGGATGAAGAGGGCCGCGCGCTGGACGGCGCCCTGGCCACCATCCGCAGCTTTGCCTGACCCCAGGCGGCGCGTCCGGC